>PDOX01000015.1 GCA_002746475.1 candidate division SR1 bacterium | reverse complement strand
GAATGACGAGATGGGTCATCCTGAATGAAATGAAGGATCCAGTATGCAGAAACTGGATTCTTCGGCAAAGCCTCAGAATGACGAGCATGTACATTCAGTCCCAAACAGACCTCCCCTTGATCCTGTTTTAGACCCCTCACCCCGACTTGTCGGGGAGCTCCCCTCCGAGGGGAGCCCTCAAAAAGCCTCTCCTTGGAGGAGAGGTGCCCGAAGGGCGGAGAGGTCTTATACAGAGGGGGGAATACAAGGGGGGTCTCACCAACAAGGGAATAAAGCTGAGGTAAATGAAAAATCTATCATCCCCATAAACTACGCCTTCAACCCAATGTTTGGAAGGTTAGTTGAGACCTTCCCTAATATTGAATTATTTTTCAGAATTGATGATGTGGGATTGTTGCCCTTTATTTTGCCACAGTTGGGGTATGCAATAGCTGATACGGAGCAATTATGGAATGAGTATGAAAAGATACTTCCTGAAAATATCAATACTTCGATGAATAAACATAACAAGACCGTGTACATTCCGATTTCTACAGGTTGTAATCAGTTTTGTAGTTATTGTATTGTGCCGTATGCGAGAGGATTAGAGAGGAATTTTGAAGTGGAGCATATTGTGAATGAAGCGAAAATGCACTTGAAAAATGGAGTGAAAGAAATTGTGTTGCTGGGGCAGATCGTGAATAAACATCCGAAATTTGTTGAGATATTGCAAGCAATTTTGCAACTTGATGGGTTGGAATGGTTGAGGTATACTTCGCCCTACCCTACCTATTATTCTGATGAATTGTTAGCGTTGCACGAGCAGGAAGAAAAACTCTGTCCGCATATTCATATTCCCTTGCAGTCGGGGTCTGATCCTGTTTTGAAAAAAATGTTTAGATGATATACTGCTCAGCAGGCTTATGATTTTTTGGATAAGATTAAAGGGTTGAAGAGGAAAATCAGTATCACGACCGATATTATTGTTGGGTTTACTGATGAAACGGAGGAAGATTTTCAGAAGACGCTTGATATCGTGAAGTATGGAAGTTTTGATATGATTTATATCGGGGTGTATTCTCCTCGTCCGGGAACTTATGCCGATAGAAAATTATTGGATAATGTTTCTCGTGAAGAAAAGCATGATAGATGGGATAGGTTAAATACCCTCTTAAATCAATGCTCAAAGCAAAATAATCTTGCGGAAGTTGGAAACATCAGGAAAGTATTGATTAACGAATTTTTAGGTGTCGCGAGAGATGGGGTATATAAATATGCTGGATATACCGATAATATGAAACAAATCACCATTTTTTCTGATGATGAAATTGCATTGGGAGATTTTGTGCAGGTGGAAATCACAAAAGGGGTGGTGTTTAAGTTGATGGGAAAGAAGATATAATATTACGATTTATAAATATCTCCTCTGCTTCATGCATCATAAAAATATATTACGATTTTTTCTTCTATGACAATATATTTAAATCTATAATCTCAAATTCTTAATCTGAAACTTCATTTTTCTTCATTTTCAAGTGCTTTGCTATTAGGATGAATGTAGGGATTTTTTTGAAGTTCTTGAATGTTTTTGAAAAATCTTTTATGAATTTCTGGGTGCTTTTTTAGAAATTTAATAACTTTTTTATGATAAGAAAGTGTATATTTTTTGGTATACATAATAATTTAAGCCGCTGAATTGATAAAATTAGAAAATTCCTCTGCAGTAGTAATAGTATTTGGCATAGTTATAATATCCTCTTGTTGTTCTCGTTCTTGTCTTTTTTTCTTGCTAACAATTCACAAACTGATTTCTTCGTCAAGATATGATCTCATACAGCTGTTAAAAAATCCTTTGAGGGTAGCTCCTTCTGATTTTAGTCTTTTACTTACTGCTGATTTGAGTTGTTTGTCTGTGGTAAATGCAATTTGTGTTGTTGCCATTATTTCTCAATATTACAATTAAAATACTATAACCTTCATAAAATATTAGTTAGTTTTTTTATAATTAATTTATAATTATTTTATAGTTTATTTCAAGTTGATTTAAAATTTGTGTGTTATTTCCTCTTGAATTTTCCACTTGTTTTACAAGAATAAATACACATATTTATCTCTGTGTACTCATTTAATACTCTAATCTAAACTGATGCTAGAATTATTTCTTTATACTTTACTCTCTGGGATTACGATATTTTTAGGGGGATTGGCGGCGAATTATTTCAATCATCATGTGGAAGCAAGTCCGGTGAAAAACGAGATTACGCATTTTATGATGTCTTTTGGTTGAGGGGTGATTTTGTCTGCGGTGGTTTTGGTCTTTGTACCTAAGGCTTTGGCAATACTAGATGTTATTTCTTTGTCTTTGTCGTTTTTGTCTGGTGCGATTGTTTTCTTTTTCTTGGATCGTTATTTGCACAAAAAAGCTGGGAAAGTCGGGATGTTGCTCGCTATGGTGATGGATTATCTCCCTGAGTCTATAATTTTGGGATCATTATTTGTTGCAGATCCTAGTGCAGCTCTGTTTCTTGCTATATTTATGGGATTACAAAATTTTCCGGAAGCATTTACTGCCTTTAGAAATTTGGTATTAAGTTGATTTGGGATAAAGAGAACATTGATGACATTTTTCTTTTTGTCATTTTTAGGATTTTTTGCAGCATTGTTTGGGTATTTTGTGATGAGAGATCATCCTGATTATACTGCCTATCTTATGATTTTTTCTAGTGGTGGAATTTTGTATTTATTGTTTCAAGATATTTCTCCCGAAGCGAAATTAAAAGGGGTATATATCACTGGGATGGGTGCTGTTTTAGGTTTTTTGTTAGGATTAATTGGAGAGATGTTATTGTAAGAGAGAGGAATTTTTTATATTGTAAAAATCTTAGAAAATGGGATTATTAACGTATTGGGGATCATCATCACAATGTATTGTTGATGAAGCAAAAAAGTTAGGATATGAAGTAAAAATTTTAAACAAGAATAAGAATCTTTTTATTGCTTCTAATGATGAAAAGACAGTACTTTTTAAATCTACAGATTGTTGAGTTAATAGTTCATTATGATTTAAAATAGCACAAGATAAACAACTCACCTATCAAATTCTAGAACAACACCATTTACCGATAGCCAAGAGCTTGTATGTATCTCTACAAGAAGAACGAGATCTTGAAAAAATTCAAGCAGAAGGATTAACGTTACCAATAGTTGTAAAGCCACTTACTGAATGACACTGAAATGGAATTACTACGAATATTTCTACGCAAGAAGAATTAGAACAAGCATTTGAATTTGTAAAAAAGTATGGTGATGATATAATTATTCAAGAACACATTTTTGGTGATGAATATAGAATTTTAGTCGTTTGAGATAAAGTATCATTGTGTATAAATAGAATACCTGCCTTTGTTATGGGAGATGGAAAATCTACAATTAAAGAACTTATTGAGATAGAAAATAAAAATCCAGATAGATGAGCATGATATCATAATGTATTATCGTATATAGAAATAGATACCAAGTTAATTGAATATATAAGTAAAAATAATTTAACTTTAGCATCTATTCCAGAAAAAAATAAGATAGTCCAACTTAGAGGGGTATCTAATGCAGGAATGGGGGGAATGGTAAAAAATGAGCTTCCAAATCTTTGTGAATCAATAAAACAAGATTGTATCAGAGCTGCAAAATCACTAGGATTATGAATAGCAGGAGTAGATGTAATTACAACAGATATTACAAAACCACTTTCAGAAACGAGAGGTATTATAGTGGAAGTAAATGCAACGCCATGAATAGCATTTCCAGAATCAGAATTGAAATGAACTAATGCTCCTAAAGATATTATTGAGTTAGTTTTAGTAAAATAATTTTTTTATAAATAAAACTAAAGAATAATGAAAAAAAATATTATTATCAGGAAATCATCATTAAAAAAATGAGAATTAAGAAAAATTATGAAAGTAATTCACAAAACCTTTTTTACTATAAACCAAAAAGATTGTGATGATAAACTTTGTCAAAAGTTAGAAAGAATATATTGAAAAAATGCAAATATTGAATTTACAAGAAAACGTATCTTGAAAGCGAATATACTACTTATAGCAAAAGATAATGGAAAAATAATAGGAACAATGAGGGGGGGGGGAAGAGTATATAAATAGTTTATATGTACTTCCATCATACATATGAAAAGGAGTGTGAAAGAAATTATTAAAAAAATTTGAAAAAATAGCGAAACAAAGATGATCAAAAGAAATAAGGTTAGAACCATCTGTTTTTGCAAAAAAATTCTATATTAAACAATGATATAAACAAATATCACATGAAGAGTTAGGAAAAAAAATATAATTAATATAATACTCTTTCTTTTTATTGTTTTTGATTTATAGCCATTTTGATAGTATTCATAGTATTTCACTAATATATCCTTTTTGTTGAGTTGTAAATATATCAAAACGAGTACCCTTTAAGTGTGTTAAATCTTTATATTTTTTGTTTATCTTTTTGTAAAAAGAATCTATATTAATTTCAGGATTCAGTATTTTTTCAACAATAAAATCTGAGATAGGTAGAGGTTTCTTGTTAAGTCATAATTTTGATAGTAAGATAGAATCATGGATATTTCATCTAATTGAAAATAAATCTAAGATATTATATCATTTATTAATACAATCTTTGAAAATCAGGTGTTGTCATCTTGTGTATGTGGTATCTTTATGTTGAATTCATCTATCCTTCAAAGGGTACAGTCTTTTCCTTCTTAACAAAAATGATAAATAATTTCATCTCGTTCATTCTCATTTATGAAGTATTTTATAAAAATTATCATATTCTTCCCCAGTAAGTATTTCTCACATAAGACTTAAGGGAAGACTTTTACTGACATTATATTTATTATATATGATACCTTGTAAATAATTTTCAAAAGTGATAGCTAGTCATTCTTCAATATTTAAATTATAGGCTCATTTAATTCATCATAGAAGATTTTCTGTTCAGTCAAGAGTGAGATAGTGGGTGCTTATTTCATGTTGGATAAGACAAAGTATTCTTCCAAGTCTAATTGTTGTATAATTATCAGGGATTTCTAATCCATCTTCTCAATCATATATACTGCTTCTTCATTTAGAAATTAACACTGGTTTATTAATATCATATATTTTGAGTACTTTCTGAAAAATTTTTACAACATCTTCTCTTGAAATTTTTGTATCCCAGATTCCTCCTTCAAGGCTAGATTTTTGGGTATTACCTTTCATTGATTTTTCATAGATTCCTTGATTAAATGTAGTTAATTTCTTTGCTTTCTGGATATATTCTTGAAATTTTTGTTTTTCTGCTTCTGATAATGTATTTCAAAATTCTTCAAATTGATGTTCTAACTTGGAAACACAAGAAGATACTTCCATTTCAGAATCTCTAACATTTCCACCAAATAGATCTTTTTCTATTTCTTCCATTTGTGCAACGATATCTGGAACTTCACGTTCATCATATAGATATAACTCTCAAGTATATTTTTCGATTTCAAAAGGAAGTCCAAGTTTTGTCAGACAAATAATCTTTTTGTGATATACTAAAGAATTTTCTAAAATTTGAAGTATTATTTTTATTTCCTTGTCATATTTTTTATTGTTACTTTGTTCTTTAAGTATGTTAATATAATGATCAAACTTTTTTTCTAGATTTACAAGGCAGTTGGTTGTTTTCATATACAGTTCTTCACTTGAATATTTTTTTTCTTTAGTATTTTCAAATCCTGCAAATTCTTGAAATAATGTAGTATTAAAATTAGTATCTTCATCATAAGAAAATGTAATTTCAAAAATATCTTTTGTTTGTTTATTAAACAAATTTTCTTTTATTTCTTTTATATTTTTCCACAGTTTAGGATTTTTCTTTTCTAAATAAGTAAATTTTCTCATAAAGTATAAAAATTATTAAAAATTTCTTTTTCTTACCCATATAACTGACTATGCGTCCCTATCTTTACAAGTTCAACAAGTTCGTATTTACCATCACTAAGTTCTCTAAAAATAATGCGATAATCTCAACTAATATCAATACTACGAAATCAGATCCATTTTCATTTGAGAGCATGATTTCTTAATATGGGATCAAAAGGATGATCTAAAAAAATTTCCAACCTTTCAATTGCTTGATATTGAATTTTTTTGGGTACTTTATCAAAAGATTTCAAAAATAGTTTATGCCTGAGGATACGCATATTTTTCTTTTAATTCAGAAATAAATGCTTTTCAAGAAATCGTTTCGTTTGTTTTTCCACGATTATATTCCTCACTATTGAGATATAATCCATCTTCATCATATACTTCAACAAAAAATTTTTTCCCTTTGTGTAATTTCTGAGAAAAATCCACTAAAAACTGAGGAAAAGTTTCAACACTAACTTCGTAACTCATATTTTTTGATAGCTAAGTAATAAAAGAATACTGCTTCACTATATTTTCTACATTTATAAAGAGTATAACTAAAATACGAACAAAATCAAATAATATTTTTTTACATCCCTCTAATTTCTCTATCCATTTGCCTAGAAATATCTCTCTCTTTGATAAGCTGTTTTTTTTCTATCTTTCTTTTCAGTTTTCCGATGCCTAATTTAATCTTGATCCACCCCGTTTTCGTCAAAAATACTTCCAAAGGAATCAAGACATTTCATGATTTATCTAGATCTCACGCAATTTTTCCGATTTCATATTTTTTCAATAATAATTTTCTTTTCTGTTTTGGTTCATAGTTTCCAATAACCCCTAATGATGCTTTTGTATACAAAGGAATATCCATATTTTTCAGCCATAAAGCTTTGTTTTCAATATGTGCAATTGCATCTGCGATATTCAAATTACTCGTTTTCACGCTCTTTACTTCGTGTCACGCCAAAACAATTCCAGCAGTGTAAAACTTACTAAATTCATAATCAAAATATGCTCTTTTATTTTTGGTTAGGATTTTCATTTTCTGTTGTGTAAGTAAATATGCTTTCTCACACCTCACTCTCTACCTCTCTCTCCTTGTTCACTCACTTCGTTCGCAGGAGAGAGATACTCCCATTCTGTTCCCTCTCCTTCAAGGAGAGGGCTAGGGTGAGGTGTATAAGAAATCTGTAATTATACTACACAATAGCAATAAAAAAACAAGAGAAAGCACATTTTTCTCCTTGCAAAAAAAACTTGTAAAACTATAATTTCCTCCGTTTATTTTAGTCAATAATATCGTAGAAATATGAAAAAATGGGGAAGCAAAATCTTTTTAATTATTTTGTTAGTTTTTTTGCTAATTTTTTGAATTAATTTTTATCTAGAATATATTGGAAACCATCAATATTATAGCCAAATATTCACCTCACGAACAAACCGAAAAATTGTTATTCTCGGGCTGATTACCGTTGGAGCACCGATATTATATATTTTACTCAGCAAAAAATTTAAAATCTCTTTTTTGACTGTTTCATAACGCGGTGAAAGCAGAAATTGTAGGAGTATCATGATTTTTCATGTCAATAATCAACACCAGTTTGCTCTATGGACTCGGATTGTGGGTGATTGGAAGTATCTATGCTCTTGGACAGTTATTTGCGGAAAAAGTGTTAAAATTGAAACAGCTAAGATTCCAAGAAATCTGTATCAATTTTGGATTAGGATTAGTTGTATTCTTGTTGACGAACTGGATATTAATGGGATTTGGAATATTCTATGGAGCGATTGTATGGTTGATGCTTATCGGTGGAGGAGTGCTGCTATATTTTAGGAGAAAAGCTTTAGTAAAAACCGGAGAATTTATTAGTGAAGTTTTCCAAAAATTTGCGATTACAGAACTTAATCAAGATCCACGAAAGTTAGCTTTCATCATACTGATTGCTTTTTCAGTGTTGTATTATTTGATCGGATTTCAACTTTCGTTTATTCCGTATCCAACTGCTTGGGATGCAAACCACGAATATATGTATATTCCCAAAGTTATCTCACAATATCATGGAGTAATCCGATGAAATACTGGACCTGCATCATCTTTGCCATATTTGTGGCATAGTTTTATTGCATTTTTCTTTGTACTCATCAAGCCTATTGCTTCACGATTTTGGATTAGTCCAGACACCGTAGCAGTAAATATGAACTTCTTGAGTGGAATCTTTGTTTTACTCTTCGGATTAGGAGTAATCACAACGATTAATAGCTTCTTTTCAGCAAAAAATTCAGAAGATGCAGAAAAAACAGCGCAAGATATAAAAAAATTAGAAACCATAAAAAAAGCAGGATTTGTGCTTTGATTTTCTGCATTATTACTTTGGTTAAATAGTGGAATGGGGGCATTCTTAGTCTTCGTAGATAATAAAACCGATCTTGGAGTTATGGCACTTACCCTCCTTGCAATTGTAGGGGGATTAGTTGCAATACAATATATTAGTACACCTCACCCTAGCCCTAAAAGAATCACCCCTAACCCCTCTTTAGCAAAGAGGGGAACCAAGCGTATTGAGAAGGGAGAACTCTCCTTTGCTAAAGGAGAGGTAGAGAGGATTCAAACACAAGAGAGTGAGGTGAATAATTCCCTCAAATATCTCATTATTTCTGGAATATTCTTTGCCTTTGCAGCAATGGGAAAACCGACAGCATTCATTGATATTGTAGTATTTGGAGTATTTATGCTCGGATGGTGGTTAAATTCACTTATCGGTGCAGGAGTTGGAGTGATGATGATTGGATTTATGGGAATTTTACAACCCTTGAATGCAAAAGATTTTATCAATCCAATCCTATGAAAATGGCTCTTAATCTTAGGAGGAGTTATAACAGGTATTGGAATTATTACACTAATATTGAAACTAAAGAAGAATACTAAAAAGAAATCTGAAAATACAGAGAAAATAAGAATTTTGCAATATATCAAATATCTTATTATTTGGGGGCTAAGTTTTGGAATTACGCTCGTGATCTGTAAAACTCCGTGATTAGTCTATAAATATCATCTTTCTGATAGTTTAACGGTTCCAAATTATGCAAAAGGATTACTCTTTGCTCAAAATACAACAGGTGCAAATAGAGACTTAAATAATGCTACCGTACAAGACCAGATTGCACAAAAAGATATTAATCTCACCTATAATCAGTGTAAGAATGTAAATTTCACAGAGGAAGAACTAACCAAAAATCTCCCAAAAAGAGAGGTTGGAAACGAAGATATCGGAAGATATGTAGGATACGGACGACATCAGTTCAAGAGTGATGACTTGGGATATTATCTTTTCAAAATGTTTTTGTGGAAGGATAATACTTGCTATGGACTCAATACTGAGGCAAAACTCTTCTGTAAAAATGCAGATGCTATCGCAAAATGAGATATTAATACGTTAGAAGACATCCTAAAAAAGATTGAATCATGAAACCAAGATACAACAGTATCAAAAGCGGAAAAACTCTTGAAAAAAACTATTATTGAATACAGAGAAAATCCTGAAACATTGAAATATAACTTGGAAAAATTAAGACAATATTATCAGGATCACAGTATCTATACCCAGAAATGAGTTGTAAATATCCCATATAGATATATTATTCCGTTAAATATTACTTTTAATTGGTCGTTGCAAAATCTCAGTAGTTATTATACGGATATTGGATTTGTTTGGCTGGTATTACTCTGGATTGTAGTGTTTTCTATGCTATATTGAATCTTAGCAAAGAAAAAACTTTTGAGAAATATTGCTATTGCAACAAGTGTTGGACGAATGATTTGGATCCTCATTGCAGGAGGAATCTTACGATATGGGATTGGACTGATCATGCGAACAATCGCAACAAATGTAGTATTCTTCATCATCATAGGAAAAGCACTATTAGAAAAAAAATTAGAAGATAATATATCTAGTATAGAACGAGAAAAATATCTTGGAATTACCTCGTTTGGAGTAATCATCATCTTCTTCGCAATGCAACAAGTGATGAATGTATTGAGAATATCCTCTCAGTGAGGAGGACAACCATTCATCTGGTATAAACAGGCGATATGACAAGAAATACAGATTAATAATCAATTACAACAGAAATTTGAAAAAGCGTTCCCTTATACCGCAGATAAAATTTATAATCTTCAATTCGGTTTTTACGACCCAATTATTGAAAAAGTAGACCAAAGATCTGATGATGAAGGACTCGTCATTGCTGGTACCTATATGCAATATTTCCTTAAAAAACAGAAGAATGTTATCTTTGACACCAGACTCGGAAAGCTAGCAAACCTTTCATCTGATGAGAATGTTTGTAAAACCTACAAGAGATTCAAACAAGATAAAAATCACAATATCAAATACATCGTATTGGATCAAAATATCGGAACGGTTGTGATGGGAGAAGGAAACAAGTCTTTGTTTTACAGATTCTTTGCAAAAGTAAACGAACAAACAAAAAAAATTGTCCAAGAATGAGCAATCAGTATGTTGTTAAAACTTAAAAAATATGGATATTTAGATTTGTTATATACGAATAATCTTGGAACAAAATATGCATTTGTGCTTCCAGATTCTGCATTTATTGAATATTTTAAAGTGACAGATCCTGACCAAATTGCTTTGTTAAGAGCAAAGCTGTCTGTCGTGAGATTTTTCCATCAAGATCATCATCTAGCAAATTTTGTGATGACAATGTTTCAAAAAAGATTTGGAATTTCTGCGATCCAGGACCTTGCAGATATGTTTGGGAAAAAAGTTGATGCAAACAAGATAGTTACAGT
This sequence comes from candidate division SR1 bacterium, assembly GCA_002746475.1. Lineage (GTDB taxonomy): Bacteria > Patescibacteriota > Gracilibacteria > Absconditabacterales > Absconditicoccaceae > PDOX01. Next base: position 3,684 of record PDOX01000015.1, on the reverse strand, counting down.
TGTAGATGGATTCTTGAAAAAAGAATACACTTTGCAACAAAAGATAGAACATCTTACACAAGACGAGAGAATGATAGCTATTCAATTTATTAATTTGTATATGATAGGACAGCAAAATCCTCAACAATATAGTCAAGAAGTATCAAAAATGATTAGTAATAGTCTTTTTGGCTCTACTCAAGTGAGTGCTTTCGAAATTAAGTAAAAGATATTAGAGAAGAGTAAAGAAAAAGAATTTATGCAGCCATCTTCCATGGAGGAGTAGGTTCTGCAATATTTCATCAATTTTTCCTTTTGATGCTTTTTCTCGTATAATTTATACTTTCCCAAAAATAATCTCCATCATCAAACCTTTTACGGAAATTAGTTCTTTCTCTACTACTTGAACCTGCATCTACATAATTATTCTTAAAATCTTTCCAGTGTTCTGGTTCTACTGATTTATATGGTTTATTCTTAAAGTCACGATCTATAGTATTCGTATATTCACCAAAAACATTTTTTGCAGTATCAAGGGTAAAATTATCAATATTATCCCATAAAATATCTACAAATTTATTAATTGCACTACTAAACTCTGTGGGAGCTCATCCTACTTTGTCGACAATATTTCCATAAATAGTATACCACAAGACATATTTTCCTTCTTCTTTTCTTTTAGGATCATTTTTCATCTCTTTGATATAGCGAATACTTCTAAGGAGATTAGTTAGTGTTCCCTGATCAAAAACATTTTCACTAAACCAACTATGGAACCTACTGAGGAAAAACTCAAATTCATTTTTAGAAGAAATAGTATTGAGGTTTGTAGTTACTGACTTCCAGAATGCTTTTGCCCCCTCAATTTCCACTTCATCAGTTTGTTTTACATATCTTCCATTTTGTGGCATGAAATGTCTTACCAAACTTTTACTTGCAGTCCATGGAGATTCTTCAGCATATTGATAGATATATCTCGTTTCTTGATCATCATTTTCTAGATCAAATTCAGGAGTAATATAATCTTGTCCTACGATATGATCAGGATTTTTCTTATCATGAGCAAGAGTTAAAATACTTTGTGGTCAGGTACGATATTTAGGATCTTTCATTTCTAAATAATTTAAAATTTCTCAACCATTTTTTGCCCAATAACTTGGGAAGTCTTCAGTAATAAATTTAACAAGATTTTCATTATTATCAATTCCAAATTTGTTTACAGCATAACGTCATCAACTTACTTGTAATTCTTTTTCAATTTTTCAATTGGTTACATGTTTGAGTAATGTCCAAATTCTTTCTTTTTGATTTTGGTTTCTGATCCATGTTCATGGAATAAATCCCATAGATCTAGAAATTTTCCAAAGTTCTGTTCTCGTAGCATGATCAGCATGGTTCCATAATAGTCCAGAGAGTAATGCTCACAAGATAGCCCTTTTTACTTGATTCATTTCTTGTGTACTCTGCGCAGTTCTTGCCATATTCAAAAGGTAAGGAATTGATTTGTGCGGTCTCATTGTTCCCATATGTCTATAATATTCTTGCTGAGACAAAGGGAAGTCTTTGAGATCTTTTAATTCTTCAGCTTTTTTTACTGCACTTCAAAAGTATTTATCAGTATTTTCTTGAAGTTGTGTTGCAAATTTTCTAGACCATCTACTTGCAAAGAAATGTTCATCTACATTTCCATCCCCATAAGGTTTTCTTCCATCAATTACTCCAACAATATAATCAAATTCTAGTCTTGCGAGCATGGTTGTTCTAGGATTTTTCCAATGTACATGATTAAGTTTTTCATGATTTTTTAGTTCTCTGTCTTTCAATTCTTGGAAATCTCTAAATCTTTCTCTGTGCTTTTCTCCTAAAAGTCTTTCTACCCAAAAACCTTTTCATGGTTTATCTTTCAAAAATTTAGTCCAAGGACCATCTTTTTTCATTGTAATCAACATTGCTGCTGCAAATTTATAACGAAGTTGATTGTTTTTCCAAATTTTCTCCGGTGGGAGTTTAAAAAGATCTTTTAGTCTATTATGCCAAAGTGTACCAAAATGAGGATCTTTGTCAAAAACTCCATACCAATAATTAATTTTTTTCCATGCCCTATCTTCTCTCTCAGAATAATATTCTGCCTGCGCCATATCACAGGCTTCTGCTAATCCTGAACTTAGTGGACCAAATAGTCTAAATAATTTTGCTCCTTTCCCAAAGAGATTAAATCCTTCATCAGAATATAAAATATTACCTAGAGCTTCCGATTCATCGTCACTATGTGATTTTAATTTCTCCTCAGTAACTTTTTTCCATCCAAATTTTATAGCATTTTTGAGTTCGTTGAATGTTCAAAATCTTCTATCTCCTCTGGCAGAATCTCTTTTGATTTCTTTATTCCCCTTGTGTTTATTTTCATCATTAGGGTTGCTATCATATCCAACCAACTGTTTATCTTCCATCAAGAGGATAAAGTCACTGAATCTAAGAGTCCTCTTCATCTCATAATTTATCTTTTCACTCGGTTTGTCAGGATGAAGGTCAGTCCAATTAGTTTTAAAACTTACCAATCCATCTTTAATACTTGTGATTTCAAAAAATTCTGTCGTCCATCATACAGCTTCTTGTTTTTTTCAAATAGATTTTGTATTGGAAAAATATTTTACAGGAATTTTTTTTCCATTACTATCATATTTATAAAACTCTTTTTTATCCTCATCAAACCAAGTTTTATCTTCTCATTCTTTTGCAAAAACATGTGAAAATCCTTTTTCAAAAAGTCCTGCGTTATTGAGGGTATTAAATGCCTCTTTAAAATTTCTAGGATTTTCTTCTTTTTTTACTTTTTTTACATAGTCAGTTCAATAATTAGTAGTCCATGATCTGAGCATCTCTGCTGTTGCAGGGACTGATTTTATGAGTCCATCATCCATCCCTTCAAAATCAGAGGTAGCATTATAGACTTTTACCTCAAAAGTTCAGCTTCCAGGAGTTGCAGGAGTTTTTGTAATTTCTAGTCTAAGTCGGGCCTTACTATCGTGTTTAGGTGGATAATTACTATCTCCTACATTGATGTAAATGTTTGTCCCTTCCTTAAATGTTGCTTCATAATCTCCTTGTAATTCACTCCAAGCTTTGTTAAATGCTTCAGCGGGAGTTTCATGGTCTTCATCATTTTCACGATTTCTTTCATTATTATTTTCTCAGTCTTCACCTTCACTAGACCCCGGGGTCAAATTAGAAGTTGTATTAGAGACCCCGGGGTCTTGGTGTTGATCTTCTTGTTCTAAATTATTGAGGATAGTGTTTAATTTTTTCTTTTCAGGAGCATCTTCTTCTCCTTCTGGAGTTTCTGGTAAGGCATCAGCCCTATCTTGCAAGGTTTTCTTAAATATTTCTTTCGCTTCTGGATCAGTAAAATGATTATAACTTTTCTTTACATCATCCTCAAGTTTGTTCCATTCACTATCATCAAATGTATCTTCATCAGGAAGATTTTCTTGAAATTGTTTTGCAATATCATCTGCGAATACTTTCGCAGTTTCTCTTGCTATCTTTTCTTCTCTTTCTCCACAGAATCCAAATAACAACAGAGCTTTTCTTTCCCAAGTTTTGAACCCAGCCTCTTTCAAAATTTCAAGTTTTCTTCTGATTTGGTCTGGGGTATATTGGAAAACAGTTGCAGGAATTTTCCCATTTTTCCCAGGCTCATCTCTT
>PDOX01000014.1 GCA_002746475.1 candidate division SR1 bacterium | reverse complement strand
AAATTATCAAAGAAAGAGGATTAGTTCGAGATTGAAAAGGTTTCCCCTATAATCCTAACAATATTGAAAAAGCAAGAAAATTAAGAAAAGAAATGACACCAGCAGGAAAAAAACTTTGGTTTGATTATCTTAGAAATACTAAACATAAGTGTTATAGACAAAGACCTATTGATCATTTTATTGCGGATTTCTATATCTCATCTTCTGATTTAGTTATTGAAATAGATTGAAATATTCATGACTCTCAAAAAGAGTGAACAATATTGTAAGCCTCCCCTTGGAGGGGAGGTGCCCGCAAAAGCGGGCGGAGGGGTCTCAAAGACTCATGGTTGACCAAAACCCAAATGACATTCCGTTAATATCAAACTCACCGAAGAAGGTGTAAAATTTAATTCTCCGTATGATGGTTCAAAACATATGTTTACTCCAGAAAATGTTGTAGATATTCAGTGTAATTTTGGGTCTGATATTATGATGGTATTAGATGTGTGTTCTCCATGAGATGCGGACAAGAAAACGGTCTATGCACAGATGCAACAGACGCATCGCTGGGCGAAGAGGGCTTATGAGCATTTTATGAAAAAATATGATGAAGTGAGAGGAGTATTATTCCCGATTGTGCAAGGAGGAACTGATTTGGAGATGAGGAAAGAATCTGCTGAATATCTTTCACAGTTCGCGACAGATGGGATCGCTATCGGTGGAGTGAGTGTAGGAGAGAGTAAAGAAAAAGTGAGAGAAGTTGTGGAATTCACGACTCCCCTCCTCCCAGAAGACAAGCCAAGATATTTGATGGGGGTAGGAACGCCTGAGGATTTGCAACATGCGATAGAGCATGGGGTAGATATGTTTGACTGTGTTTTAGCTACCAGACTTGGAAGACATGGTGTGGCTTTTTCTGATGAAGGAAATATCAAATTAACTCATGCAAAATATAAAGAAGATTTCTCTCCACTAAGTGATGTATGTCCCTTTACTCAGCAGTATACTAAAGCCTATATTCATCATCTGTTGAAAGAAAAAGAAATTTTGTGAGGAACGATTCTTTCTTTGCATAATATTATGTATTTACACAAGATGTTGAGTGAGTGGAAGAAAGAGATGTTGAGAGATTAAAAAAGAAAATATTTTTTGATAGAAAAAAAAGCTACCGAATAGTTAATTCAGTGGCTTTTTTTCTTGGTGGTTTTTAGTTAATTTTTTTCAGTTTTACTTTCTTTAGAAATGAAATAAACTCTCAAGAAAATTCCAACTATTATCAATAATATCAACAAAACTCTTGTTAATTCTATTTCTATTAGTGTAATATTACTCACATCTTCTGGAAAAGCAATATATAGAAAAACAAACAATCCTAAAGGCGTTAATATTATATCTATGTATTCTTTTTTTAACCTTCTTATAATCTCATCTTTTGTTTCTTTACTCTTTTTGATATTACGCCTTATTGACAATATCATTTTTACAAATAATATTATTAAACATAAATTAAATATTAATAATATAGTAATTAAGATATAAGGAACGTTAGAATCAATATGAGTTAATTTCCACTTATCTGATATTGATAATACCTGTATCTGTTTTGATACTTCATCATACCAGATCGTTTTTATAGGTTTTTTGTAAAAATATTCTGTTTTTTCGAATATTCCATATTTTCTAACTATACTATCTTTATAGATCGTAATTTTTTCCCCTGGGTTTTCACGAACTACTTGTTTTAGTTGCTCGGTAATTTTACCATCTGTGTTCTTTTCCGTACATGCTCCCATTGTTAGAACAAATACTACTAATACTAATAAATTCACTAATCGTTTCATAATTTCTAAATTTTAATTGTTTATATTTAATTATTTAATTTTTAATTTCGTATTAAATTTTCTTGATATTTCAAAAAACAGACACTCCTCTCTTCATATTATATAGTGAAGATTTTAAAGCAAAACTGTTAATGAACACCAAGCCTAGAAATTCTAGGAGTTCTAATATAATCAATATATATATAATGTCAAGTGAAAGTTTAAAAATTTAATATTTTTCATCATTATATAATAACTTACCTCCTCTTACTCCTCCAAATAACCATAATTCCTAAAACAAAAAATACCACAAAAAACCACTGACTTTTGGTCAATCAATACACAAACTCAGCCTGACTATCCTGCCTAAGATACTCAATAAAAAATCTAAAAAAACTATATAAGACCAAGAATACTCCTGATAAGACACCAGGAAATATTTTGTCATTTTTTACCCAATATTTTAGCCTTTGAATACATAAACCTAACATAACAATAAAAATAATACCTCATTCAAAGATCATCGCTATCAGATTAGTATTAAACCTTGGAAGATCATCAATACGGGGATAGACATGAATAATATTCAGAGTTGACAAAAATGTTCAAAAGCTACTCGTTAATATATCAGTATCCACAACAATACCATAAATTTCTTGATTAAGATAATTCCCCAACCTTCCCAATATAATTGCCAAAGGAACAATAACTACTACACCGTCAAACAACACCCAAAATTCCTTCCAAGATAATTTTTTCACTTTCCTAAAAATTAAAACAGCAACAATCACCCCAATAATTCATCAAATAAAAGCCATACCTCCCTCGTGCAAGGCAAAAACTTTCAAAGGATGAGCGACATAATACGCTAAATCATAGATCAAAATATATCCTAATCTTCATCATAATAACACTCCACCGACCGCATAGAGCAAAATATCCTCTGTTTCAGTAGCTAATACTTCTTTCAATCTAGGAAACATATCCAAAAAAGCAAATGTTGCAAGATGTTTCAAGAAAAAATAAACAAAAATAAACGAGACAAAATAAAAAATTCCATACCAATAGACAGAATATCACAATACCGAAAAAGCAACCATAATATATATATTAAGGTTAAAATGCTCCAAATTACTAGCCCCAGAAGCTAATACAAAAGCCAATATACAACTATAAACATAAATTTAGAAAATTTATTTGCTACCCAAAATATACCAATACCAACAAAAAAAACAAGAGATTTTCTATTTTCTCATTAATTCTTTTCTCCTTACTGTCCAATAATCATATCTCTGAGAAAAGAAAGTATATTCTCTCTCTAATATATCATATACTTTTTTATACGCATTATATTGAACTCTCGACTGAGTAGCACACCACTCACTTTCTATTGAAGCATCCAAAGTTTCTTGCATTGCACCAGCAGATAACAATCACATAGCTCTAAAAAATTTAATATCATAAAACTTTTTTTGCTTCCAACAAAAACGTTCTTGTGCCTTAAAACTATTCAATTGCTGAAACAAAAAAGATTTCATATCTTGGGCATCCTGTAATAACTTATAAGCTAATTGATGTCATTCATCAGTCAACCAACCATAATCAGAAACCTCTACGCTATTCTTTTCTTTTAATGATCTAATAAGCGTAACAACTTTTCAAAGTACTCAAATATTTTTATAATGGTTTCAAATTTGAACATGCGTATCAAAAACTTTTGATGAAAAGTTATGTACTGATGAAAATATTGTAGATCAAAAAACAAAAGGATGTACAAAAAACACACTAACCCCCAACAATACTATGAAACTTATCTTTTTCATTAGTCTATACAAAACAAAATATAAACAACAAAATATAAACAATAAAATACAAATACTATCAACTAATGACATTCATAATTTCGGTCATAGGCAAAAATACCGACATCATAATCATACCAATCACAGCTGCAACAACAACAATTATGAGAGGCTCAATAACCGTCATCAACATATCAATTTTTAATTTCAATTCATCCTCATAATATCATGAAATATTATTCATTACATCACCAGTTGTTCAAGTTTCTTCTCCTACATGAATAATTTGTGTCAAAATAGGATCAAATAATGGAGATCCTTCTAATGCTTCATAAAATGAAAAACCTCATTCAATATCACCTTTTACTTGATATACCTTTCTTTTATAATTGACATTTGACAAAATATTTGCAATCAACCCTAAAGCAACTACGGGATTCAATCCAGCTTTGTAAAATTGTCCTAATAACTTAGAAAACCTATACATATAATAATTCCTCACGACCCCAGAAACCACAGGAATTTTCAAATATAAGTTATCCAACATAATTCTAATAGAAAGTACATGTTTATACAAATATTTAACAAGTATAACTGTTCACACTCCTCCTCCAATAATCCAATACCACCTTGTTTTCATAAATTCACCTAATTGCAAGACAAATTTTGTCAAAGGAGGTATCGCATCCTCTGGAAATAATGATACAATCTGAGGAATAGCAAATGTCACCAAAGCAATGATAGCTCAGGCAGAAAACAATAGCAACATCGTAGGATATGTTGTAGCTTTTTTAATTTTTTTATTAATTTCAGCAGTCGTTTCTAGTTCTCTAAAAATATCATCCAATGTCCCAACCAGATTTCCAGTAAGTTGAGCAGATCTAACAAGCTCAACTTCACCTGTGCTAAAAAATTCACTATGTTTTTGCATTGCATCCGAAAGATCTATTCCTTCAGATGTTTGATTGATCAAATCCGTTAAAACTTCTATCATAGTAGCATTATTTTCAGAATGTCTAATAGCCATCAATGCTTCTCTAATTCCAAGTCCAGCTTTTTGAGAAACAGCCAATAATCTAAAAAATGATATTTTTTCTTTCAATCCTAATTTTGGTTTAAACATATCCATTTTCACTCCACTTTTATCAAATAAATTTTATTTTTATTATTTTATAATGCTATTGTATAATATTATTTTCTTATATTACATTTCTAAATCTTAATTTTTACAAATCTATAAATTTCATCCATATCAGAATATCATTTTATAATTTTCAATATTCAATCTCTCTCCAAAGTAATCATACCTTTCTGTAAAGCATACTGCTCTATTTCAAGGGGTGGTTTCTCTTGCATAATCATCATTTTAATTTCATCAGTATAATCCATCAGCTCATATAACCCAATTCTTCACTTATACCCAGATCCCATACAATGTTCACATACTCATCATGTTTCTGGATCTTTTCCAGTTCAATATCTCACTTCTCATTTCACAAAAAAATCATCCCACTGTTCTTTTGTTATTTCTCTTAATCTAACCTCCTCTTTCAAAACTTCCTTATCAAAATTAATAAAAGCATTTTTTGCATGCTTCCATCTAATATCATCTTTTACAGTTTTTTTTGCAACACACTTAGGACATATTCTCCTCGCCAATCTCTGTGCAATCACAAGATTGAAAGTACCAGCAACCATATATGGTTTCGCTCCTAAGTTTGATACTCTACTAATCGTTTCCACAGCAGAATTCGTATGCACGGTACTAAACACTAAATGTCCTGTCATGGCAGATTCCATCGCCATTTCAAGGGTCTCAAAATCACGAATTTCTCAAATCATCATAATATCGGGATCCTGTCTCAGTCCAGCTCTCAAACCCGAAGCAAAAGTATATCCAATATCAGATCTCACTTGAGATTGATTAAGTCCAAACATTTTATTTTCCACAGGATCTTCATAGGTAATAATATTTACCTCAGGATTATTAACCTCATCAAGACACGAATACAAAGTAGTAGTCTTTCCACTTCCTGTAGGACCTGTATTTAACATAATACCATTAGGATAAGAAATTGTTTTTTCAATAATTAGTTTATTTCTTCATTCAATTCCTAAATCTTTCAAAAGAGGAATCTTTTTCGATTTATCTACAATACGCATCACTAACTTCTCTCACCAAACCGTTGGCAAGGTATTCGCACGCAGATCAATTTCTTTATTTGTTTTTGTCACACTGGAAACCCTGGCATCTTGAGGCAATCTCTTCTCATCAGGTCTCATCTGTCCAGATTCAATTTTAAATTTTGAAATAATACTATCATGCAAAGTTTTAGGATATTGAATCAATTCAACAAGCACTCCATCAATTCTTAATCTAATTCTAGAATAATTCTCCATAGGTTCAATATGGATATCGGAAGCATCTTCTTCAACTCCAATGGTCAAAAGATTATCAAAAATATCAACGACATTGGATTCCATTACCGCTTTATCTAATGATTCCTTATATTCTGCTGAATTTTTCCAAAACATTGATTGAATATCATGCCAAAATAAAATTTCAAAATTTACACACACATCTATTATAGTCAGAATTTTTTCAAATGCAAAAAAAAGACCTCTTTTTTAATTTAATATAACCTTAATATTCAAAAAATTATTTATAAAAATAAAAAGCCCCTCCTCCTGCCCCGCGAAGCGGGGTGAAATAAGGGAGGGGACAGGGGTGGGTTTGATTTAATTAATAATCAATAATTAAACACTAATCATTATCCAATAATTTCTTTTCCTCCAAAATATTTTCTTAATACTTCTGGGATTTTGATCTTTCCATCAGCAGTTTGATTATTTTCAATGAGAGGAATCAAAATTCTTGGACTGGCTATCGCTGTACAATTTAGCGTATAACAATATTTATTATTCCCTTCACTATCTTTATATCTTAGATTTAATCTTCTCGACTGGAACTCTAAAAACGAAGTTGCAGAATGGGTTTCTCCATACGAATTTCTTGATGGCATCCAGCATTCCAAGTCATGAGAATTATATTTTCCAATCGCTAAATCTCAAGTACACAAATGCAACACTCTATGTGGAATATTCAAATCTTCCAAAATCTGTTTTGCATTATACAATATTTCTTGATGAAATTGATTCAACATTTTTTCATCAGCAGGGATAATCACTACTTGCTCAACTTTTTGAAATTGATGGATTCTGTATAATCCACGCGTATCTTTTCCATAGGTCCCTGCCTCTCTACGGTAACATGGTGACATCGCAACATATTTTTTTGGAAGTTCTTCTTCAGTTAATAATTCATCAGAATGATATCCAGCCAATGGAATCTCAGCGGTAGCGATCAGCCATTTTTCATCTCTTTCCAATTGATAGGCATCCTCTTCTCCTCCAGGAAAATATCCTGTTCCTCTAAACGCTTCATAATTTACAATATTTGGAACAGACAATACTTGATATCATTTATTTACAATTTTTTCAAAAGTATACTGCAACACCGCATTTTCTAGCAACGCCCCTGCTCCTTTCAAAAAATATGAACGCGCACCAGCAAGTTTTACTCCTCTCTTCACATCCAGCATATCTAGACCTTCCATCAATTCCACATGGTCCTTAATTTCAAAATCAAAATCTGGTATTTCTCCCCAGGTTTCTGTAACTACATTATCATCTTCTGACTTTCCAATAGGAACATCAGGATGTACAAAATCTGGCATTTTTAAATTTAAAGCATGCAATTCTTCTACCACCGCAGTATATTGTTCTTCTAAATTCTGAATCTCAACTTTCATTGTTTTCGCTTTTTCATAATCACCAGATTTTCCTGCTAATTTTTGCTCATTTTTTTTCGCATCAATATCTTGTTGCAACACTTTTCTTTGCTCATCTAAATTTAAAATATTGTCTACATCAATATCTACATTTTTGTTTATACACACTTGCTTATACTCCTCCAAATGCTCTCTCACTTTTTTCAAATCAATCATAATACTACTAATCAAATAATAAAATTATAAACCAAATATCTACAAATAGATAAAATAACTCATTCAGTGTAATGTTTATTAAATCTTTTTCAAGAAAAAAATATCTTCCATTGCATTTCCAGAAAAAAAATGTATATAATAAACCCCATAGAGTTATTTTTTCTAAAAAAATTCTAAAAATAGAAAAAGAAAAAATAACAGCATGGGATTTTTTTGTTTAGAAAAA
>PDOX01000086.1 GCA_002746475.1 candidate division SR1 bacterium | reverse complement strand
TACATTTCATATCCATAGCACCAAACACATAAAGGTGCTATACTATAACAGAAAAGCATAAAAATTACAAGAAAAAACATCAGTTCATAAAACCATTTTCTAAGAAATGTGATAAAAAGTTCTCAAAAAATTGACAAAAAGAAAAAAATGATTATAATGAAAAAGAATAACTTTTACACACCTATATTATAACTTATGAATAAGCCACACATCAACCCAGAACATCCTAGAATCAAAAATCGTTCAGAAGAGCATCAGCAATACAGAGACAATCTTTCTAAAGTACTAAAACGAGAAAGAAGCATTGTTCCTTGTGGCAAAATGGATGCACAAAAAATGCTACAAAAAGAGAGAAGAAATGAAGAATATATAATATCATCTAAATGATACACTAAAGAGGCGGCAGATGAATTAATAGAAAAACATAGAGCAAAATATCTTATAGAAAATCTAGAGAAATTTGAAGGATTAAATCACCAAGAAATAATTGATAATCTTTACAAAGAAACCTCATTACAAAATTTTGTAAAATTTGCACAATATTTTGACGAAGAAAATAAGAAATATATGATAAAAAAACTTACTAAAGCACAAGAACAAATAACAATAAAAAAATAAAAAATATGTACCTTGTCCTTTTAAAAAAGATCTAAACTCTCTCACTCAAACTATATAATTCGCACACCCACAAAAACCAGACTTCATCGGAGGTCTGAGTTTTTTTAGAAAAAAATCCCCAAGGCCACAGCCCTGAGAGATCCCTTTTTCACTTTTTTACTACTCTCGCTTTTTACTCTCGTACTCTCGTAATCTCTTATTCTCGTACTCTTTTATATCTTCTCACTCAAACTCACATAATCCCCTTTCACATACTGATCTGATGCGATCAGTTTTTTCATTGATTTAATAGCGTGGATCACCGTACCGTGATGGCGACCACCACAAAAATCTCCTATTTTCTCCAATGTCCAGCCATACTGTTCGTGAGCAATATACATCAGCATCTGACGAGCACGGACGATATCTTTCTGTCTCCCTTTTCCAAAAATATCTGCACGATTCACTTGATAATACTCCGCTATCATATCAGCCACCGCATCCATACTTGGACGACTTGTCGGAGTCACTACCTCAGGATTTACAGGGTTTTCTGCACCATACCCCAAAGTCTTCAAAACCTCATATATATCATCAATTTCCAACTGACGACCATAGAGATGGTGTTTGGTACTGAGCATCGTCACTGCCCCCTCAATCTCTCTCACACTTCCTGTGATATATTTCGCCAGCACATCAACCATCGCAGGCATCAGTGTCAGACCTTTCGCATCGGCCTTCGCCCTTAGAATCGCACTCTTGGTCTCAAAATCAGGTGTCCCAATATCCGCCACCAATCCTAGTGAAAAACGAGATTTCAATCTATCTTCTATATTGTCCAATTCTCTCGGTGGACGATCCGAACTCAGCACAATCTGCTTCTTATTCAGATGCAAAGCATTGAAAATATCGTGAAAAATCTCCTGAGTTTTCGTCTTATT
>PDOX01000013.1 GCA_002746475.1 candidate division SR1 bacterium | reverse complement strand
AAAACAGTAAATAAATGAGCAGAGAAAACAGTAAATAAATGAGCAGAGAAAACAGTAAATAAATGAGCAGAGAAAACAGTAAATAAATGAGCAGAGAAATTTGATGTATCAATTTTAAAAGAACTCCAAAGGAAAAAATTGATTTGAGAGTTTAAAATAATATCTTCTAATTTTTTAGAAAACAAGAAAAAAGATAATAAATCTAATTTTGTGTATTATAATCAGTGATCTATGACTTTAAAATGTACCACCTATTATGGAAGAGACTTTTCCATGAATTTATCTCAATTCTTGGATAATAGAGGTAATCTTACTGATGCGTGAAAATTATCTTTTAAAGACGAATTAAATAAAATTTATGTTCAAAAAGAAAAAGAATATTTACATAATAAAGAATTAGGTAAAGTTGCAAAATATTTTAGAGGGAGAAAATATTCTCTTCAAGATCTTTTTGGTGATGAAATGATTGGTAAAGGGAAAAAAATAGATGATATTTGGTATCAACAATTTGCAAGTACTTTTTTGCATAACAAATTTGAAATTGATTCTTCTTTAAAATATACAAGAATAGAATGAGATAACTTAGTTTTTGATCTTGATCAAAGTAGATGGAATGATAAAACTTATGTTAAAAGTATTGAAGTTCCTCTTTCTGAACTTTGAATTAATGAAGATTATACTTATAACGAAATTAATATATGAGTAATAGAAAAAAAATTTAAGGAGAAACTTGCTAAAAAGATTGATGAGATAGTAGAAAATCATATTTTCCCTAAATAATTTATTTTTTTATAAAATTTTTCTTCCCCGCTATTGGCGGGGATTTTTTTGGTAAGTTTTTTGCTTGCAATGATTGAAAGAAAAACTATACTATTTTAGTCAATATTTTTGTTCAAGTTTTATCTTGTGGTTATCTTAATGTTTAGTATTACATATAGGAATAACAAGTTAGAAAAGTTAGCAGGATGAATATGAGATTATAAATTTCCGCAAGGTATTGCAAGAAGATATCGTTTTGTACTTTCCGAGTTGGAGGAGATGAATACCATTCAAGATATTCTCACTCGTGAATGATGGAGAGCAGAACGAAAAAAGTGAGATAGAGCAGATCAAATAGGAATACGATTGAATGATCAACGAAGATTGATGATAAAACCACAAGGAAAAACTGTTGAAATTCTTCTTGTATGGGAAGTAAGTAAACATTATGAGTAATATTTTATAATACTTTTATATCAATAAATAATTAAAAAATGAAATATGAACATCCATGAGTTGGGCTAGAAATGACATTGGATAACCTTAATATTTCTCAGAAACAATTTGCTGAAATTGTGTGAAAATCTCCAACAGAAGTAAATCATATTATTAATGGAAGGAGAGCAATTACTCCGGACTGGGCTTTTAGAATTTGTGCGGTATTTGGTTGAAAACCGAGTGTATGGCTATCTCTTCAAGCTAAATATGATGAGCAAGAATATAAAAATTCTCTTAAATATCCTCAATTTCTTGAAATTCAAAAAAAAGCTAAAAAGCTTATTCCAAGTTTTGCGTAGTATTTTGTTAGTAGGGAGTTTTTTTTTGTGACCCAATTCCTTATAATATGACTATAAAAAAATATTTTTCTCAAAGAAAATCAAGAAAATTATTAGAATATACCTGCGTTTCTATCTGTGACCTAATTTCTTACAAAATCATTGTTGATATGAGGAATATTAGAATGTATATCTTGTTATTTTATATTTGTAGCACCTAAATATTAAAGGTGCTATTTTCTCTTGAAAATGGAAAAAAAATGGCTATAGTAATATGGACCTCCCCTGCATCCCCTCCTCCAAGCTAGACCCGCAAAAGCGGGTGAACGGGCAGAAGCGAATATGGAGAAAAACCTCCCCTTGGAGGGGAGGGGGACCGTGAAGCGGTGGTGGGGTCTTATACTAGGAAATATAAATACTATTTACATCATAAAAACATATACAAATGAATTTAAAACAATATACACAGTCAGCTTTGACCTTACTTTCAGAGGCGCAGAGTTTGGCGAATAGTTATCAACATACGCAGTTGAAACCTGTGCATGTGATGTTTGCAGGACTGAAAACTGAGGAAGGGTTGATTGTCCAGATTTTGAAGAGAATGGGTGCTGAATTGGCTGTTTTGCAGTCAGAGGTTTCTGCTTTGCTGACGAAATTACCTAAGGCGAGTAGTCCAGTTGGAGCGATAAGTCCTGATAGCAGTGTTGCGCGTGTTTTAGAGCTTGCGATGAAAAAGATGCAGATGATGGGGGACAGTTTTGTGACGACCGAACATTTTTTTTTAGCGTTGTTGCAAGAAGATAGCGACTTGAATAAAATTTTTGCTCAGCAGAATATTACGACCAAGCAAGTAGAAGTGATGATTGCTGAGATGAGAAATTGAAAAAAAGTGACCAGTGAAAATTTTGAGGAAGGCTTTGATGCTTTGGGGAAATATGGGAAAGATATTACAGCTTTGGCTCAAGAGGGAAAGATTGACCCGATTATTGGGCGTGAAAGTGAGATTAGGAGAACCATGCAGATTCTTTCTAGAAGAACCAAGAATAATCCTGTGTTAGTGGGAGATCCGTGAGTTGGAAAGACGGCTATTGTTGAGGGGCTTGCCCAGATGATTGTAAAAAATGAAGTGCCAGATAGTTTGCAAAATAAGAGGATTATTGAATTAGATTTGTCTGCGGTGATGGCGGGTGCTAAGTATCGTGGAGATTTTGAAGAGAGGATTAAGGGCGTGCTAGAAGAAGTAGAAAAATCGGAAGGGAAAATTATTTTGTTTGTTGATGAGTTGCATATGATTGTCGGAGCTGGGAAAACCGAAGGATCTCCGGATTTAGGGAATATGCTCAAACCTGCGTTGGCAAGGGGATTGATCAAAGTTATTGGATCAACGACCTTGGTGGAATATAGACAACATATCGAAAAAGATGCAGCACTAGAAAGGAGATTCCAACTGGTGATGGTAAACGAGCCAACCCGTGAAGATGCGCTTGCGATTTTGAGGGGGATCAAAGACCGTTATGAGACCCATCATGGAATTCATATCACGGATGATGCCGTGGTCGCTGCGGTGGATTTGAGTATGAAATATCTGAATGATAGGAGGTTGCCGGATAAGGCGATTGATTTGATTGATGAGGCGAGCGCGATGGTCAAGATGAATGTGACGTCGCTCCCAGAATGATTGGTGAAGATTGAAAAGCATATCAGACATTTGGAAGTAGAAAAATCTGCCTTGGTGCAAGAAAAAGCTTCTGGAAATAAAAAATCTGCTGAAAAAAATGCGGAGAGAATTGCAGAAATAGAACAAGAATTAGCGAATTTGAAAGAGCAGTATCAGGCGGAAAAATCTCATTGGGAGCAAGACCGTGCCTTATTGACCGATAGTAAGGAAATTAAGCAAGAAATTCAGGATTTACAGCATGAATCAGAAGTTTTAGAAAAGCAAGGGGAACTTGATAAGGTAGCGGAAATCCGCTATGGAAAGATTCCTGAGTTGCAGAAAAAGATCACGGAATTGGAAACACGTTTGGAAACTGCGAGAACGAGCTGAACTTTGAAATTGCAAGATACCGTTGATGCGGAGGCGATTGCTGGGATTATCTCCAAATGGACAGGGATCCCTGTGAATAGTTTGGTGCAGTCTGAGAGAGAAAGATTGACCCATTTAGAAGCGCATTTACAGACTTCTGTGGTTGGACAAGATGAGGCAGTAAAATTGGTTGCAAATGCGATTAGGAGAGCGAAAGCTGGATTACAAGATGTTTCTCGTCCTTTGGCTTCGTTTTTGTTTCTTTGACCTACCGGGGTTGGAAAGACGGAATTGGCGAAGACTTTGGCGAAATTCCTCTTTGATGATGAAAAGGCGATGATTAGGTTAGATATGTCTGAATATATGGAAAAACATTCGGTGGCGAAACTAATCGGAGCACCGGCATGATATATCGGTTATGAGGAAGGATGACAGCTGACTGAGGCGGTTAGAAGAAAACCTTATTCCGTAGTCTTGCTGGATGAAGTGGAGAAAGCACATCCTGAGGTATTTAATACTTTGTTGCAAGTGTTGGATGATGGACAGCTCACCGATAGCAAGGGAAGACAGGTGAATTTCAAAAATACAATTGTGATCATGACGAGTAACCTGGCACAAAATGCTAAACATGATGAGGCGATGATGAACGAGCTTCAACACTTTTTCCGTCCAGAGTTTTTGAATAGATTAGACCAGATTATTAGATTTAATAGCATCAGTCAGGAGGCTTTGGAAAAAATTGTGAATATTCAGTTGAATAGTCTAACTGATTTAGTCAAAAGAGAAAAAGATATAGATTTGTTAATTACTGATGAAGCGAAGTCTTGGCTTGCAAAAAAAGGATACGACCCACAATTTGGAGCAAGACCTTTAAAAAGAGTGATTCAAAATTATTTGCTTGATGACTTAGCTATGCAGGTATTAGATGGAAGTTTAGTTGCTGGAAGTAGGGTTGAGGTGAACGTTGATGAGGAAGGGGAGTGATTAGAAATACTTAGGAGATAGTAGATATAATAGATATAAAAAAAAGAGACGCGTTGATAATGCGTCCTTTTTTTAATGAAATATGTATTTGCTTCTTGATTGCTCCGAAAATTTTTTTTCAAAAGTTTAGTATTCTATAAACTCGTTAATTCCTTTTTTGATTTTTTGGATTTTGTTATTAGGTATTGTTCAAAGTTTTTTAATACATCTTTCAGTGCTGATGGTTCTGATATGAAAACTAAGAATTTCAGATAGTTCTGTTAGTCAATTTTCTTGGTTTGGAGATAGTATAACACCGCAATAGAAATATTTTATTTTGTTTGTTATCGGATAAACCATGATAAGTTTTCCGTTACTATTGAAACTATTCCCAGAAATTAATGACTATTGGTCTAATGCCCTGTTGTTCATTTCATTTTGTGGGATTGAGGTTGGCAAGGTAAATTTCTCCTTGTCTGAAAATAGAGGTTGTCATAGCAATTATTTAGTATTATTGAGTAAAAAAATCAAGATCTTGGTCTGCTAGAGTTACAATCTCATCATTATCTTCTAAGGTATTCAGTTGTTGATAGGATTGTTGTATCATCTGTTTAGTTTTTAGTCTTTTGTATAAGGCAAGAGCCTCTTCTAATACTTTATTTTTAGATAATTTTCTTATTTTTGCTTCTTCTTGGAGAAAAGCATAAGTTGCATTTGTTAGTGTTGTTGTAAGGGTAGTCATTATCTATAAAAGTATAATATAAATATGTGTATAATCATTTTTATAAATGATTTTATATGTGTAGAATATAAATATATTGTAGAAAAATGCAAGGGGATACTTTATTTTTATCAAACCCCTCCGTCCTGCTTTCAGCAGTCCACCTCCCCTTGTCAGGGGAGGAGAAAAAAAGTCCCCCTGATAAGGGGGATTTAGGGGGTTTGCTGTCTTGAAATTTCAGGAATATCCATTACATACTGTGAATAATCATTTTTTTTAGCATAGACTTTTATTGTATCTCCTATTTTGTATTTTTCTAAAAGTTTGTTTCATATAAACTGTGAATCTTCACTTTTAAAAATATATTTTTTTCAGTTTTCTTTATATTCGCTGTATATGATATTATAAATAGTGTTTGTTTTCCATAATATATTCAGGTTAATTTCTTGTTTTTTTCTTTCTGATTTTATGATGGTTGTTTCTAGTAATACTCAGAATCTTCTAATATATATTTTTTTTATATATGAAATAGAAAGTATAATTCAAGCGATTAAAGCTATACATCAAAATAAAAGATCTTCTCATACAATAACATACTTTGTGAAAACACTATCAATTACAAAATTATTTTTTCATGGTGTATAATATATTTTAACTATTTCTCACTTTGAAAAAGCTAAATGAAAAAATGGTTCTTCTGACCATGCTGTTATTTTTTTCTCTGCATCTTTATATTGTATTTTTACATGACAATTTTTATATCTTCAATCTGTTTTTATATCTAAGTGTTCATTACAGATTTGTATTATTTTTCATGTTGTAGTATTTCCATTTTGAATAATATCTAATTTTTTGGGTAGATTAATAACTGTTGGGATAATGAGAAATCCTCCTCATAATATACATAATAATGCTAAGATTTTTTTTAATTCCATTTCTTTATTAAAAATTTTTTTATTAAAAAAATAATATTTCTACACTCCCACTCTGAAATAAATTTCTTTATCTACAAGTTCTCTTTTTGTTCCTCGTTTGAGGGCGGAGATTTGTTTCATGATTTCTATCTTTTCTGGAGTATTGATGGCCTTGTCTACATATGGGATTTTTGCACTAAGACTGAATGGTCTTGATTGTGAGTTGTTAATCGACATTTTCATAATTCCTTTGAAGGTTTCAGATGCTTGGATGTCGGATTGCGTAAACTCTGGGCTCAGCTCTTTTTCTAGAAATTCGGCATCAGTTGCCCCAGTTTTTAGGATAAACATCGTTCCCACGTTACCGAAAATTGTTTTAGAAAGGTCCATGTTTCCTCATAATCCTTCTTGTTTCAGCTGGTCAATATATTGGTGTGCGATGGTCAGTCCAAGTTTATATTTTCTGGCTTCTGATAAGATACTTTCAAAAGAGTTTGATACATAGTTTTGGAACTCATCCACATACAAGAAATACGGATGTCTGTCTTTTGGATCTAATGATGCTCTTTTCAATGCGGCGAGTTTGATCTGCATGGCAACCATTCTTCCGATCAACTGACTGTTGATTTCTCCGGTTAATCCTTTTGCGAGCTTACATAAAATGACTTTCCCATCTTGCATGGCTTGGGAAAAGGTGAATGCAGATTTAGGTTGTCCGATTACATTTCTCACATAGACTCAGGTTGTGAATGGTCCAAATTTCGCTTGGATAAATGGAATAATCTCAGCTTTTTCTCTATCTCCCATTTTTTTATAGGTTTTGTTCCACCATGCGGCGATGATTGGATTTTTTACATTTCTGATTTTGGTTTCCGCAAAGGCATCATCGGTAAACAGTCTCATGATATCTACGAGGGTTCATCATTCTGGTTGTTCCATTAGCAAAAAGCAGGCATTACGGAAGTAATCTTGGATTCTTGGTCCAAAAATCTCGTGTCCGTACATACTTACAAACATCTCTACGAGATCACTTGTTACCACATCTCTCTCATCATCATTAGTTGTTTCTCCAAGCGGATTGAAGGCGATAGGGTATTCGGTATTTGAGAGATCAAAATAGATGAGGTCATCAATCCTTTCCTTAGGATAGAACTCCATAATATAATCACAGAGATCCCCATGCGGATCAATAATCGTGAACCCATTTTTCATTCTCAGATCTTCTTTGGCTTGGGTGAGGATCATGGTAGATTTACCGGTACCCGTCTGCCCAAGGATATAGACATGCCTAAATCTATCGCTATTAGAAAGTCTGACCTCTCTTTTTACCCCACCGTAGAGATTTCGTCCAAGGAGCATTCCTTCACTTGGCATATCATCTGGGGCAGGAACAATCTTGTATTTTTGTCGTTGGATCCTTGGATTTAAGTTAAACCTTCCATGTGGGAAATGGATCAAACTTGAAAGCTCTTTGATACTGAGGATATTATGTTTTTTGAAATTTCGTGCATTATAAAAAATTCCGTTGTTGGAATAGAAATTTCTTTCTACGATATT
>PDOX01000089.1 GCA_002746475.1 candidate division SR1 bacterium | reverse complement strand
GAGTACGATAAAAAATAATTTGACGGATTATTTCGGGATTTTGTTTGATCCGATGTATACCTTTGAAAATTATGTGACAGGGAATGCGAATAATTTGGCATTTTCTGCTGCAAAAGCGGTTGCTGAAAAACCGTGAAATGTCTACAATCCTTTGTTTTTGTATGGAAATGTTGGACTTGGGAAGACGCATCTGATGCAGGCGATTGGTAATAGTATTATGAAGAATTTTCCAGATAAAGTTGTCGTCTATCTTCCTGTTGTGAAGCTGATTGATGAGATTGTTATGGCGTTGAGGAAGAATAAAATTGATAGTTTGATAAAAAAATTTGCTGAAATTGATGTGTTGATGATTGATGATGCGCAGTTTTTGGCGAATAAAGATAGGACGCAAGAGATTTTCCATAATATTTTTAATGAGTTTCACATGCAGAAGAAACAGATTATTTTGTCATCTGATCGTCCGCCAAAAGAATTAACGCATATTGAGCCAAGGCTAAAATCTCGTTTTGCGTTAGGGATTGTTGTGGATCTGAAAGCTCCGGATTATGAGACGAGACTTGCGATTTTGGAGGCAAAGATGGAACAAAAAAATGAGTATATTGATACGGAAGTATTGTCTATTATTGCTGAAAAGATTAAAAATAATGTGAGAGAACTGGAATGAGCGTTGAATCTGTTATTGACCAAGAAAACTTTATTGGGGACAGATTTGACCGTAGAAGATGCGAATGAATGTCTGGAAACTTTGGGATATGGACAGGTAAATCAACAAGATTTTTCTGCTACTGCCATCCAAGAATCTAATACCAAGGGGGTATCTTCGTATTCTGCTTTGGTGGATAGAGTTGCAGAATATTATACGATTACGGTTGCCGATTTGAAATCAGATTCGAGGAAAAAAGAGATTGTTGTTGCGAGGCAGTTATTGATGATTTTAGCAAAACAGCATTTCAAATGGACGTTTGAGAAAATTTGAGATTTCTTTGGTGGGAAAAATCATGCATCGGTGATTTATGCGGTGAATACGATAGAAAAAAAAATAAAACTTGATCAGAATATTAGACATGATTATAATGTGTTTGTTGATTGGTTGGAGTAAGAGAGAAGTAGAGAGTGAGGTGTGAGAAAAAATGTTTAGAATAGCTATTTATATTTAAAAAATATATATTATGAGTGTAGCAATGCATACAGAAGAAACCGTTACCGTACCAAAATCATTATTTGTAGATTTTGTGGGGGAGTTTTGAAAAATTAAGTGAATGTATGAAACTATGGATCATCTTTTAGCGATGAGAGAATATGAAAATAATGAAACTGAGTCATTTACTTCTGTTAATGAACTATTTGATGACTTGGACAATTAAAAGGACGAATCAGTTTAAAAAGAATTATAAGAAACTTCCTGAATATATACAGGATGCTTTTAAAAAGAAGTTTGCCTTGTTTATGGAAGATTTTTTTGATCCTTCGTTGTCAACGCATAAATTAAAAGGTAAGTTTGTATGATGTGTATCTAGTTCTATTAGTGATGATTATAGATTTATTACGA
>PDOX01000019.1 GCA_002746475.1 candidate division SR1 bacterium | reverse complement strand
ATCAAATTGAAACCAGGTAAAGCTGCTAAATAGTTTTTTTAGATATATTATTAGGGTATAAAATGTCACTGTTAAAAAACAGAATTAAAGCTACAGAAAAGAAATATCAGAGAAGAAAAAGTAGAGTGAATACTAAGATTAAAGCTACTCAACCTGAATATAGATTGGTATTGCAAAAATCATTGTTGTATGTTTCTGCTCAGTTGCTTGATCGTGATGCGAAGGTTGTTGCATCTATTTCAGATAAAGGAATGAAAGGGAAAACAAAAACTGAGAGAGCAAAACTTGCTGGTGAAGAATTGGCAAAAAACATAAAAAAAGCAAAGATTGATGCTGTTACTGTTGATAGGAATGGGTTTTCTTATCAAGGAAGAATTCAAGCATTTGTTGAAGGAGTAAGAGCAGGAGGAGTTGTTTGTTAATTTGTAATTTTGTAATATTGAGTTTATTACTATTTATACTATAATTATTCATTGATGGTTTCAAAGGATAAAACTAAAAAAGATTTTGAAGAATTGTTGTTGGAAGTTAGAAAGGTAACAAGAGTAACAACAGGAGGAAGACAGATGTCATTTAGAGCTATTATCGTGGTAGGAAATAAAAAAGGTACTATCGGATTAGGGTTGGCTAAAGGTGCGGATGTTTCTACTGCTGTTTCTAAAGCGTCTAAAGAAGCATACAAGAACTTGTTTACTGTGCCTATTACTAATGCAAATACTGTTCCATATATTTTGGAAATGAAATATAAGTCGAGTAGAGTAAGATTGTTGCCTGCATCATCAGGTACCGGTTTGAAAGCTGGATCATCTGTGAGATCAGTATTGAGCTTAGCAGGGTTTGAAAACATCTTGTCTAAAATCTTGGGATCTAACAATAAATTAAATAATGCGTTGGCTACTATCAAAGCGCTTTCTGCATATAAACATGCTGATCACTTTTCAGCTCAATTAGATTCACAAGCAGAAAAAGAAGCTGCTCAACATGTTGAAGATAAAAAAGAAGAAAAAGCTGAGAAAAAAGTTGAAAAGAAAGCAGTTAAAAAAGCAACAAAAAAACCAGCTGCTAAAAAAACAGTAAAAAAAGAAGAAAAAGTTGAAGAAAAAACTGAAAAAAAAGCAGTGAAGAAAACAACAAAAAAAGTAGCTACTAAAAAAGATGCTGAAGAAAAGAAATAGTATCTATTCATATAAGGCAAGAAGAATTGGAAGAGGAAATGCGAGTAAAGGAAATACTTCTGGGAAAGGAAATAAAGGTCAAAAAGCAAGAAGTGGAGGATCTATTAGTCCGTTTTTTGAAGGAGGACAAACTCCATTGGTTCAGAGAATGCCTAAATCAAGAGGGTTCAAAAGACCTATTAAATTGCAAGAAGTGTATGCAGTAGTTAACCTTGCTGATTTGGAGAAAAATGAAAACATTACTTCAGAAGTTACTAAAGAGGTATTACAAGAAGCTGGATATATTAAAAAGACTTCTGAAAATGTAAAAGTTCTTGGTAATGGAACATTAACAAAAAAACTTGTGTTTTCTGGAATTGAGAAATTCTCTCAATCTGCAATGGATAAAATAACAAAAGCTGGTGGAGAAGTTAAATAATATTTTATTGTTTTACGATAGCTTATGAAGAAGTTCAAAAAAACACTTTCATCATTATGGACTAATCATTCATTAAGAAAAAAAATCCTCTTTACTGTGGGGATTTTGGTTTTGTATAGATTATTAGTTTTTATCCCAGTTCCTTTTGCGAATGTGGAATTGTTGCATAATGCAGTAAGTTCTACCTCAAATAGTGGACTTGGGTATTTTTTGATGTTGTTATGATGATCACTTACTAAGTTTTCTTTCATAGCAATAGGGTTGGCTCCGTATATTAATGCTTCGATTATGATGCAGTTATTATGAGCGGTTGTGCCTTCATTAGAAAAATTGACTGAGGAAGGAGAAGCTGGACAACAAAAAATTTCACAATATACAAGATATCTTTCTGTTCCTTTGGCGTTTTTCCAAGGAATTGGAATGGTATATTTCATGAACTATTTGTTGCAACAACCCGTGATTCCTACTGATATTACAACCTTGTTGTTAGCTGGATTTGTGATGATGGTTGGAGGAACGATGTTGATGTGGTTAGGAGAATTGATTACTGAAAAATGAATTACTAACGGAATATCAGTACTGATTTTTGCATCAATCGTGTCTGGAATTACTCAGAGTGTATATAGTAGTTTGTCATCTGCTTCTAATTTCTGGGCGATGTTGATCTTTATGCTCGTGATTATTTTGGGATTGATTATTTTATCAATTTTTATCTTGAAATCATTGAAAGAAATACCGATTATTTATGCAAGAAAAGGAAATGTAAAAGAATCTTCTACTTTGCCGATTCCTATGAATCCCGTTGGAATGATTCCTATCATCTTTGCGATTGCATTTGTATCGTTCCCTTATCTAGCAGGGAAAATGATTGCACAGTTCCAACCAGGAAATGAAAAGTTGATGGCTATTTCTAATTGGACTGAAACGCACTTGAATATCTATTCTCAAGATCCAGGATTGTTAGCAATTTTCTTGTATTTTGTCTTGATTGTGTTGTTTACGTTCTTCTATTCGTTGATTACCTTTTCTCCGGATAGAATGTCTGACAATATCCAGAAAAGAGGAGGATTTGTTCCTGGAATTAGACCTGGAAAAGAAACAGCTAATTATATCAATGGAGTGTTGATGCATCTTTGTCTCTGGGGAGGTATTGGGTTAGCATTGATTGGAATTTATAGTTATTTGTTGTATTATATTCCGTTTATTCAAGAAATTGTACAATCTGTTGGAGGACTTCCAGTGGTTGTGACAGGATCTGGGGTAATTATTATCGTGGGTGTTGTACAAGATATTATCAACAAAGTTCAAACCGATATGATTATGCAAAAATATGAAAAATTTGATGTTGATCAAGTAAATAAATCATTATCAGAATTATAAAATATATGTAGTTAGGTATTATAAAAAAACTCTCTTGGTTGATGTGCTGGGGGAGTTTTTGTTTATTTTTATTTCCATAATCTGCTATTAGCAATGAGGATTGAACAGCTATTACAAAATCCTAAGTATACGCAAAAAAGAGTGTTAGAAAACTTGATTTGTTTGGTCTTGGATATTAAAAGAGAGCAGTTGCGATTGCAATTAGAAGAAGTTTTGACTGAGGTGCAGGAGCAGAAGATCTTGGAATATTATCGTCAATATGTTGAGGAGAAAAGGCCCTTGGATTATATCTTGTGATATGTGGAATTTTTGAATAATAGATTTTTTTTGGATGAAAGGAGTTTGATTCCGAGGCCAGAAACGGAATATATGATTCAGGCGGTAAATGAAGAAGTAGCTTTGTCATCCTGAGGCTTTGCCGAAGGATCTACTACTCATCAGGATTCTTCGCTTTCGCTCTGAATGACAGAGAATGCATCTACGATACTGATTGATGTGGGGACTGGAAGTTGAGTATTAGGGTTGTCCGTGCTGTTGCATAATCCGGATTTTTTTCAGCAGGCGTATTTGTTGGATTATTCTCGTGATGCTTTGCAGCTTGCACAAAAAAATTATGAACATCATAAAGAAAATTTTTCTACGGCAGTGCAATTACAGCATTCGGATTTGTTGACGTGAATCGTAGATGAAAACAAGATTAATAATTGAGATCAGATTATTTTATTAGCAAATTTACCTTATATTCCTGATGAGATGTTTGAGCAGAATGTCGGTGATGGAGTCAAGAACTGGGAGCCAAAGATGGCTTTTGTCGGAGGAGATGATGGTCTAGATTTTTATAGAAGAATGTTTCAGCAGATCTTTGATGAAAAGGAAAAAAAAGATTTTGATCTTGCGATGTTTCTAGAAATGATGACCTGGCAGGTAGAAATTTTGGAAAAAGAGTTTTGAGAAAAACTATCTTTTGAGGAAGTAAAGACCTTTCATTTCAATATTAGAATTGTGAAGTGTGTGGTGAAATAGTAAAATCTTATTGTAATATTTTTTTTATTTTTTCTATGATTTTTTTGCTTTCTCTCATATTCTTAGTATTTCGTTCTTTTTGTTTTTCTTCTTTTTCTTTATTTTGTTGTTCATTGGTGTAATCATTATCTTGATTATCAGGGTTTGAATAATAGGTTTCATAGCTATTATCAATATATTTACAGTTTTCATGTTCAAAATTTCCTTTGAGTTGTCCATCAAGACAGATTCTTAGTTCTACCTCACATTTGAAATTATTAAATCATTTTGCTCTTTTATATGCTTTGATAAATTGTCCATGATTTACTTTTTGTCCTCGTGGTGTTAGACATGTTTGTTTTTCTTTTTCCCAGATGATATTTGTTCCATTTTCTTCATGTACTTCTCATTTTTTATGATTATCTCGAATAGTATTTGGAATGTGTTTTTCTATAATATTAGGGTCATAATTATTAGGTCTATGGTGTGATTGGATGAGTGTAGTCTTATTCTTATTGCTTTTATGGTGTATTGTAAAAATATGATGATGTATTTCTTGATCATTTTGCATAGTGTCTTTCATAATTTTACAGGATTTTTGTTTGTAGCTTCCTGAAAGTTTTCCGTTTCTACACCATCTTTTTTGGATATTACAAATTGTTGTGTCATCAGTTCTTTGCTGATATGCTAAGACGTATTCTTCGTGTTTAATTTTTCCTCATCGTGGGAGAGGACACATTTGATATTTTGGACTAATGCTAATATCATCAAGATTATTTTTTATGCTGGTAATCTCATCATCAAGGTAATTTTTCTTTTCAGGTTGGATAATATAATCTTTATCATTTTTTAGTTGCTTGTTTTTATTGTTTTGATTTTTATCGTTTTGCTGGTCATTATCTTTTTTATTAAAAAGAAAATCCCAGTTAATCCAAGCTCCGTGAATATTTTTTTGGAAAATATGGTATTGCGCAGCATCATCTACAAACACAAATTGCATATCTTGTTGTTCTTGTTGATTGTGGGTAATTGGAGTGGTATTTTCTGGTGTGATTTCTGATGTAATTATTATATATTCTTGGAGTTGTATCACTGAGAAGATATATACAAAAATACTTAGTAAAAAAATACTGCTTAGCAATCTAAATTCAGCTTGTTTTTTCTGTTTTCTTGTTAATATTTTCATATGAAAACCTTTCATTTTTTTTGAGTTTTTAGAGATAAATATTATTGAGTATTTTCTGTTGTGTTTTCTGGATTGACCCCGGGGTCAAGCACAGTATTTTCATTAGACTCCGGGGGCTCTTGTGTTTTCGTTTTTTGTGAAGAAAGTTCATCAGTTTGAACTTCTTCTGGAAGTTCATTTTCATCTACATCCATTCCAAATCTTGCAGTAATCTCTGCATCTACAAACTCCCTTTTTCTTCCATATTTTTTTGCAGAGTATTCTTTTAAGATTCCAGCGATCTTTTTGCTCTTGTAGTCGCTGGTATAGATACTGTTCATACTAAATACTCTACTTGTGGTGTTATCAATATTGAGTTTAATGTACGCTTTATAGTTTGCGATACCTGCAATATCAGCAGCAGAGAGTACTGGTTTGTATTCTTTTTCTAGGAATTCAGCATCGGGAGCACCGACTTTGAATGATTGCATGGTCCCCACGTTACCAAAAACGGCGTCTTTTACCGGGGATTTTCCACTTTCTCCGAGATTATTCCCTGCTCCTTTTTCCAGCTGTGCGATATATTGGTGGGCCATAATCAATGAAAGTCTATACTTTCTAGCTTCTGATAAGATATCAGCAAAGGTATTTGATACAAAGTTTTGGAACTCATCGACATAGAGATAGAAATCTTTTCTGTCTTTTTGATCCATTTTTGCTCTTGCCATCGCAGCATTATAGATTTTTGATACTAAGATCATACCCAGAAGTTGAGCGTTCAGTTCTCCAATCTTACCTTTACTCAGATTGATAAGGAGGATTTTTTGATTGTTCATTGCATCCGTGATATCAAATGCAGATTTTGTCTGTCCAATAATATTTCTGATCAATCTATTCGTATTAAATGATACAAATTTTGAACTGAAATATGGAATAATTTCTGCTTTTTCTCTATCTCCCATGGCATTATAGGTTTTTGTCCAGAAGTTTTTCACTACTGGATTGGTCACTTTTGCAACTTTGAATTCTCTATATGCTTCATCAGTATAGAGTCTGGTTACATCTAATATTGTTGGTCTATCTTCAAAGTCTTCTAATAAGGTCAAACTTCCGTATTTGAAATATTCTTGGATTCTTGGCCCAAAGATTTCTGCTCCAAACATCTTGATAAAAATCTCTGTTGCGTCGTTTACGGTTCTATCTGCTTCGTCTAAATCATTAATTTCAAAAAGATTTAGCCCCATTGGTCTTTCCTCGTTTCCTGCATCAAAGAAGATCACATCTTTGGCTCTTTCTTTTGGGATGTATTCTAAGATATCTTCTACCAAATCTCCGTGAGGATCAATCACACAACATCCATCACCATTCCAGATATCTTGTCTTGCGAGGGTTTGTAAATATACGGATTTACCGGTACCTGACTTTCCTACACAGTAGTGGTGTCTTGTTCTGTCTTCTCTTTTCATATACACGGGAGCATAGTTGTTTCTATAAATGTTTGTCCCGAGTAAGACTGCATTTTTGAAGATTTTATATCCGTAGATATCTTTTTCTTCAAAAGTTTTTGCAAATTTTTCTCCGTCCTTTTCTATGATTTCAGTAGTTGTCACATCTCCATTGAAATCTTTGAGCGGGATGAGCTTTTCTACCTTGTCTGTTTTCTTTCCTACAGCTCGGTGTTTAGGATAGTCTTTTAGGATTTCAGAAAGGTTTCCTTTCTTGTATTTTTCTGCTACAATTCCTGACATAATATAGCCACCAAATTCATCTTCAGGGAACATTGGGAGATTTGATGGAGCAGGAAGTACTTTATAGGACATCCAGTTGATTGCATCTGATCTATTATATTTCCCATCTGGAAGATGGAATAATCCTGTTAATTCTCCTGTTGTGAAGACATTAGCTTTGTAAAGAAGGCTTGTAAGGAAATATTTTGCAGCAATAATCCAAAACGGTTTGAAGAATGCACCAAAAAGGTTACTTTCTATTGCAAGTTGGTTTAATTCATTTCCATACTCATCAGTATAGACATTGTAGGCACTGACTAATCCTTCGATATTGTCTCTCAGTCTCTCTTTGACATCAGAACTTGTTGTGATGATAAGTCCTGCTCTAAATGCTGGATTCCCAGCTTCTTTACCCATATCATTAATAGACTCTTCTTTTGATTTTACCATTCTCACGATTCCTACTTCATCAGGATTTTTCTTTTTCTTTCCTCATCAGATATTAAATAAGAACGCAAAAATTTTCCATGGAGCTAAGAAAATATCTGTAAAATGGAAGGTAGTAAGTGGAAGGTTTTTGTAAAGAAGGTCGATCTTTTTCTTTGCTCTATCATTCCAACTTTCTCACAAAGGTTTGATTGTCATAATAATATTGGCATTATCATATTTGCTGATATTTCTCAATCCATCAATAAGGTTATTTATAGGATCATCTCCCATTCTTCTAAAAGATTTGAGGGTATAACAATCTTCCTCCTGTGTTTCTAGTGGCATTACATCAAAATGTTTTTTAGTGAAAAGTTCAGGTTTTTTAACCAGTTCTACAGAACTTTTCTCATATTGAGAACCGATCGCTGCTTCGACAATTTTTCTATATTCAGGATAGGTTCCAATGATGAAATTGATTCTTCCTTCTTCATAGTTATAAATAAGAACAATTCTTGGTTTTCTGAAAAGTATTTGCTGAATTTTATCAGAAACACTGAGTGTTCCTAATTTGTGCATGTTCATATATACTTGTTCCATTCTTCCGATGGTTTCTTTCATGTCTTTTGCGATTTCTTTTGATTCTTCACGATCTCCTTTTCCGTCTCCTCTTGGGAGGGTTACTTTGAGATAGACCATTCTTTTATGATTTAAGAATGCGTATCCTCGTCTAAAAATCTTTTTGATAATTTCTATACTGATTGCAAAAGCAATAATTCCTATGATGATATACAAAATAACATTTCCAATATGAATGAGTTGATTGGTTGTATTACTGTAAGGTTTTTTTGGTGCAGCATTATGTGGAGCTTCTGTTGATTGAGTATATTGTTTTGTATTGTTCTTTATATTTTTTTGTGAAGTTGTATTACTATTTGTATTTTTGTTGGTATTTAGTGTAGTTGTATTTGTTGTGATATTTTTGCTATATTTAGATACTGCTGTTATTGATCAAAATTTTTTAATACAAGAAATTTTATCCTCTCCCCATGATTGTTTCATCAATTTTGAGGTGTTTTTTTTTAGTTTTGGATTTTTTATTATTTGTTGTTGTAAACTTTGTTTACATTGTTCTAAATTTGGCATTATTCTATCCTAAATATAAACTAAATAGAAAGTTTTCTTCTTAATTATATTTAGAATCAAAAATAAAGCAAAAAAATAGAAAGTTTTTTATTGTATTAGTTTTTCAACTTCTCTAGCAAAACTTAATACACTACTTTCATCTCGTTGTTTCCCCATGATTTGAAGTCCTACTGGCATAGAATCACCTTGGTCTTCAACGGTTCCAACAGGAATTGAAATTGCTGGGAGCCCTGCCATGTTTGCAGGGATAGTATACAAATCAGCGAGGTAGGCTTTAAGCGGATCTTCGCTATTTTCTCCTACTTTCCATGCTACAGTAGGTGTTGTTGGTGAAAGGATCAAATCATATTCTTTATATACTGTTTCAAACTCTGAAATGAATTGTTTTCTCGCTTGAGTAGCTTTCAAATAAAAGCCTTCATAATTTTCAGAACTGAGCACAAAAGTTCCGAGCATAATTCTTCTCTTTACTTCTTCTCCAAATCCTTCTGATCTGATAGCGGTGATATAGTCC
>PDOX01000087.1 GCA_002746475.1 candidate division SR1 bacterium | reverse complement strand
ACGACGGAGTTTGTAGATATTGCGGGACTGGTGAAAGGTGCGAGTAAAGGTGAAGGGCTTGGAAATAAATTTTTGGCGAATATTAGGGAGGTTGATACGATTGTGCAGGTTTTGAGGCATTTTAAGGATACTGATGTGGTGCATGTGGAATGAGGCGTGGATCCGTTGAGAGATGTGGAAATTATCAATTTAGAATTGATTTTTGCTGATTTGGAGCAGATAGAAAAAGTGTTGCCACAACTGGAAAAAAGATCAAGAATTGCAAGTAATAAGGAAGATAAACAAAGAGCAGAAATTTTGAAGAAAATCAAGGTGGCTCTGGAAGATGGAAAACTTGCAAATGTTGTGAGAGATGATTTGTCAGAAGATGATTTGAAGTTGATTAAATCCTATAATTTCTTGACATTGAAACCGTTCTTGTATGCGTTGAATGTTGGACAAGATGAGTTGGTTGATGCAGAAACAATCAAAGCAGAATATGAGGAAAAATTAGGTGCAGAAGTTGCGATTGTGTGTGCGAAGATGGAAGAAGAAATGATGGAATTTGAACCAGAAGAGAAAGATGAATTTATCAAGGAATTGTTGGCAGTTGAGCATTTGGAACATATTCCGACATTAGATGATTTGATTAGATTGGCATACAGAAATCTTGGTTTGATGTACTATTTCACAACTGGGGAAAAGGAAACGAGGGCTTGGACAATTCCTGTGGATTCTACTGCTCCGCAAGCCGCTGGTGCGATTCATACTGATTTTGAAAAAGGATTTATCAAGGCGGAAGTTGTTGCTTATGATGATTTGGTTGAAGCTGGTTCTTGGAACAAGGCGAAAGAAAAATGAAAATTAAGACTTGAATGAAAAAGCTATATCGTGCAAGATGGAGATGTTATGGTGTTTAAGTTTAATGTGTAGGGAAATAATGGTTAATTATTAGTGGTTAGTGATTAATGGGATGGTGTCATCCTGTGCTTCTTTGTCACTCAGAGCGAAGCGAAGAGTCTAGTATTTATATATGGATTCTTCGCTAATACTCAGAATGACGAGTGTTGTTGTCATCCCCGCGAAAGCGGGGATCCATTAAACGAAAATAGATTCCTGGTCAAGCCAGGAATGACAAGGAAACAAATTTTAATTTTCATAAAAAGATACTATGAAAAAATCTACTAAAAAAACTCATAAATTCTTTACTTTGCAAGGAGTAAAAAAGATAGTATTAGGAATAGTAGCTGTCGGTATTGGAATTGTGATCTGATATTACGGATTTATGTGGTTTTCTCATGGTTTTGATCTTCATTTTTTGCAAATAGATAGTTGTCTTGATATGTGAGGGGTTTGGGACTATGCTGAGAAAGTGTGTAAGTAAAGATTTTATAAAATTACTTCTTCCTCTGTTCATATCCATATTATTTCTTCTCCATTGATTAGTAATCCTTGTCAGTCTTTTAATATTCTGAGTTTATATTTGTTTTTTTGAAGTTTTTCTTGTAATACTTTTTTATGTTTTTCTTCATAATGTACCGAAATAAGAAAATCTATACTATTAAGTCATGTTAGGTCTTT
>PDOX01000084.1 GCA_002746475.1 candidate division SR1 bacterium | reverse complement strand
AGGGCTAAAATAGTGAAAGATTTAGTTGCGTAATAGTAGTGTAGTATCATGGTTAGAGTAAAAAACGGACAACAGAGAGCAAAAAAACATGCAAAATATCTTGCGAAAGCAAAAGGATTTAGACTTGGAAGAAAAAATGTATATAAACAAGTAAGATCTGCTTTGGTAAAACAAGGACAACATGCGTATGTAAGTAGAAGGTTGAAAAAAAGAGATTTCAGAAGATTATGGATTGAGAGACTTTCTGCTGCTTTGAGAACAAAGGGGTTGAAATATTCTCGTTTTGTAAATATGTTGGAACAAAAAGACGTGTTGTTGAATAGAAAAGTATTATCAAATATTTCTTTGGCATTCCCAAAAGTGTTTGATGCAGTATGTGATGAAGTTCTTAAATAATATAGCGTTGAAGGAGATCTGCCGGGGTGGCGGAATTGGTAGACGCGAAGGACTTAAAATCCTTTTCCGAATCTTTGGAGTACCGGTTCGATTCCGGTCCTCGGCACACTATTCTTATTGATTATTTTGATTGTTGAGGATAGCAGTATGTGAAGATATTCATGAAAGGCTCGTTAGAGAGTTGAGAGTTTTGAATGAAATTCTAGTGGATATCTAATTACTAAAAAAAAGAGAAAGAAAAAAGACTTGTATTTTTGTTAAAAATTTATATACTGGTCTTTATTGTTTTTTTATCTGATTTTGTTTATTGAAAGTATGGGATTTACAGTTTGGAGAAATGATGATTTGAATACTAATGAGAGAATGATTTCTTTTTACAAAAAGGAATTGTGGGCTTCTCATATTTTGGATAAGGCAAAAAAACAAAGACATTATGGAACAAAATGGTATAGAAAATTTGTATCATACAACTTCCCTAGTGCGAGAAGATATAAGAGAATAAAAGCTATCGTATCTAGTTCATATAGAAAGAATAAGAAAAAATATAATGTACTAGCACAATTAGGAAAAGTAATGTAATGTGTTTTGTTGAAAAGGTTATTTGAATTATCTTGTGATAGTTTGGATAATGGCTTAGAAAAGAAAGCTTAGAAAAAAACGATTTTAAATTTGTATAGAAAAGGACTCATGTATGCTGTAATAGAGTTACAAGGACATCAATATATTGTACAGGAAGGGAATGAAATAACTGTTGATAAAGTTGATACTGATCAAGGAAAGAAATTTGATTGTGAAAAAGTTTTGCTTACCTTTACTGAAGATGCAAAAACTGTACAATTAGGGAAACCTTTTGTAAAAGGAGCAAAAGTTACTTGTGAAGTATTGGAAACTAAAAAAGGAGAAAAAGTGCATATCTTGAAATTCAGAAGAAAAAATAGATATCAAAGAAACCTTGGATTTAGACCTACACAAAGTGTTTTAAAAATTAAAAAAATATCTGCCTAATGGTAAAAGATGCTAATGTATTAGAGGTTGATGGAGAGATTTTGGAAACCTTGCCTGCTGGTTTTTTTAAAGTGCAACTTGATGGATATGATGTCGAAGTTCGTTGTAAAAAATCAGGGAAAATGACAAGATCTAGGATTTCTATTATTCCAGGAGATAGAGTAAAAGTTGAATTGAGTATGTATGATATGACACAATGAAGAATTGTGTTCAGATATAATCCAAATAAGAAGAATGAAGAAAGTTAAGAAAAGAATAAAAAAATAATGTAAGGGAATAAGGTAAAAGAATAAAAGTAAAAGAAAATAAGAGAAGTAAATTACATTTAATTATTTATGTGTGTAAAATGAAAGTAAAGACTTCATTAAAAAAAAGATGTATGTATTGTCAGTTAGTTAAGAGAAAAGGAAGACTATATGTAATCTGTAAAAAGAATCCTAGACATAAAGCTAGGCAAGGATAATTATTTATTATTGTTAAAAGTTGTGAAAGATGTTTAGATTGATGGGGCACGTATTACCTGATGAAAAATCAATATGGATTGCTTTGACCAATGTATATGGTATTGGGAGAAGTAGATCAAGAAAATTG
>PDOX01000018.1 GCA_002746475.1 candidate division SR1 bacterium | reverse complement strand
AATGATAATGGAAGCTACTGGAAGTGATATTTAGGTTATCCCGCTATTACCTTACTCCTTCATCTTGGGAAAATAAAGATAGATATGGATATTGCCCAGTTCCTCAAAGCTATTATGCGAAAGGATCTCAATCAGAAGAACAACAATGATTTTGAAAAAACAATTGAGGAAGTGCATGAGATTGTACAAGCAAGATGAGGAGATATAGCTAATTTGAAAAGCACTGTTCAGATGATTCAAGAACAGCTTTCTAATCTTAAATTGCAACATCTAGGAAAGAAAAAACTCCCTCCGAAGGGGTATTAGAAATTTATATTCTAATTTTTACAAAGAACATGGCAAAAGCATCGACTTTTGAACTAAATGATACATTACAAATCACAAAAGCACAAGGATTTCCCGAATTCTTAGATATAAAGAATCATTTACAGAACCCGTATAGTATTAATAAACTAGAATGAAGAGTTTTTGAGTTTAAAAATAAAGAATGACTGAGAAATTTTGTTGTTCCTCCCGTAAGATGCTTTTTAGTAGAAAACATTAATTGAAAATGGCTTTATTGGTGACATTGTCATATTCAAGAACTAAAATTAGATTATATCAATAAAACTACTTCTTGAAAATATAAAATCATAAAAATCTTCTCTCCTGAAGAAGTAAAAAATGCTTTTACTATTGTGGATTGAAATAAAGAAACTGATTATTTCAAAAATATCTGTTAATATGATAACAAATATAGTTAAGAAAACACAAAAACAATAAACACCTTCTAAAAAACACTGGATTCTACCTTTTTACATATTTAAACCACTATGAATTATATAGAAAAAAATATTGCATTTGTAGATGGGCAAAATTTACATTTATGAACTAGTTCTGAAAATCGACAAATAGACTTTACGAGATTTAGAGTTTATTTGGAGAGAAAATTTAAAGTAGAGAAAGCTTATTATTTTTTGTGATTTTTAGATGAAAATGAAGAAGAATTATATACGAAATTACAAGAAGCTTGATTTGTCATAGTATTTAGAGAACATAATTCAAATATGAAATGAAAGAAAAAATGAAATGTAGATGTTGATATTTGTTTTGAAATGATGAAAAACTATGCTGATAATAAAGATTTTGATAAAATTGTTTTGGTTTCTGGAGATTGAGATTACATAAAACCGGTTAAATATTTGATAGAAAAAAATAAGTTCAAAAAAATACTTTTCCCAAACAAAAATTTTTCTTCACTATATAGAAAAATACAACCTGAGTATTGAATGAATTTAAGCATACAAAATGTTAAAGAAAAAATTAAATATACAAAAAAGAGATAAGTGCCCTTAGGTAGTTAGCCGTTCGGTCCTTATCTCGTCGTAATACGATGAAGAATATAACCAAAAATATTTAAAAATCAAGTCTTTGTTAGAAAAAAAATGTTAGAGAAAAATTGAAATTAAAATACCTTTTATTATTAACCTTATATATACCTTATGAAACGATTAAATGAAAACAGTAGAAAGTTCCTCGCAAATGGATATTTGCAAGAGGGTGTAAGTCCAGAAGAAAGAATTTTGGAGATTGCAAAACATGCAGAAAAGATATTGAAAAAAGATGGATTTGCAGATAAATTTTATGATTATATGGCAAGAGGATTCTACTCTCTCGCATCACCGGTTTGGTCAAATTTTGGACTCAAAAGAGGGTTGCCGATCAGTTGTTTTGGTTCATATATTGGCGACAATATGGGAGAAATCCTCTATACCCAAGCAGAAGCTGGAATGATGAGTAAATATGGTGGTGGAACTTCTGGTTATTTTGGGGCATTGAGACACAGAGGTGCGCCAATCAAAAATAATGGAGTAAGTTCTGGTGCTGTGCATTTTATGGAACTGTTTGAGACTATTATTGATGTGGTGAGCCAAGGAAATGTGAGAAGAGGTTCATTTTCTCCGTATTTGCCGATTAGTCATCCTGATATTATGGATTTTTTGAATATTGGAACAGAAGGAAATCCCATCCAGAAATTAACCCATGGAGTGACCGTTGATGACGAATGGATGCAAGAAATGATTGATGGAGATGCTGACAAGAGAGCGACTTGGGCGAAATTATTGCAAAGAAGAGGGGAAATGGGATATCCGTATATTTTGTTTTCTGATACTTGTAATAAAAATACCGTAGATGTGTATAAAGATAAAAATCTAAAAATTCATGCAAGTAATTTGTGTAGTGAAATTATGTTACCATCTACTGAAGACTGGTCATTTGTATGTTGTCTGTCTTCTATCAATTTGGCGAAATATGAAGAATGGAAAGATACCGATGCGGTAGAAACTATGGTATATTTCCTTGATGCAGTAATGAGTGAATTTATCAGCAAGATGGAACATTTGAGAGATGCTGATAATAAAGAAGAACAACTTGCCTTTGAATTTATGAGAAAGGCTTACGCGTTCGCAAAGGCTAATAGAGCGATTGGGTTATGAGTTTTAGGATGGCATACTTTGTTGCAATCTAAAATGTTTGCTTTTGATGGTTTCCAGGCAAGAGAGTTAAACAAAGAAATTTTTGAATTGATAAACAAAAGAGCCTACGCAACCTCTGAAAAAATGGCAAAAGAATACGGAGAACCAGAAATCTTGAAAGGATATGGAAGAAGACATACGACCTTGATGGCGGTTGCACCAACGACTTCATCAGCTTTTATCCTTGGACAGGTTTCTCAAAGTATTGAGCCGTACATGTCTAACAGCTATGTAAAAGATGTTGCAAAACTCAAAGTAACCATCAAAAACCCACAACTAGAAAAATTACTTGAAGCAAAAGGGCAAAATACGAGGGATGTGTGGTTGAGTATCAGAGATAATGATGGATCTGTTCAGCATTTGGATTTCTTGACCCAAGAAGAGAAAGATGTGTTTAAGACCTTCTCTGAAATAGATCAGATGAGTATTATTTATCAAGCTGCTGACAGACAGAAATTTATTGATCAGTCACAATCGTTAAATGTAATGATTAGTCCACAAACTCCGATCAAAGAGGTGAACTATCTCTATATTCAGGCTTGGAAATTAGGAATCAAGACTTTGTATTATCAGCACAGTATGAATGCTGCACAACAATTTAGCAAGAAAATTACTTGTAGTGGTTGTGAAGGATAGGGAAAATAATGGTTAATTATTAGTTATTAATGGTTAATGAAAATCAATATAAAAAAAGCCGTGAAAGAAAATCTCCACGGTTTTTTTTCAAATTCTTAGACTGATTAAATTTTCCAATCTGGTGAGAACAATCTGGCCGTTTTGTAAGTAGAACAGTATTCAGAAATAGCTTCAAAATATTCATGTTTACTTGATAGAGAAACTCCTTCTTTTTCTCGTTCTTCCTTATACTCTTCCCATTTCAGCTCTCGCCACTCATCACCTGTCCTTGCAAGGATTCCCACAATATTAAGTGCAATAGTTTCACATTCAACATTTTGAAATATTGAACTCCATGGACGGATTTTACTAAAATCTGAGGGCTTTTTTTCCAGTTTTTTTGTTTTTGTACACATAACATCTTGTTTTTATAATTTCTCTACTTCTCCACTTGGGGATTCATAAAAAAATCTAATTAATACTAGTTCACTTACTTTTTAAATACGCTTCAATAAGCGTATCTAAATCATTTTCTTTTTTCTCTATTTTTTGCAATACATCAGAAATCTCTTCATCAGACATCTCTGATTGATTTTTTTTAAGTTCTTCCCCTATTTTTTTTATTTCCTTATATTTATGAGGAAACATACTTTTTTTTACTATCCTCTCAATCTTTTCTACCTTCATATTGATGTATAGGAAGAATATTCCCATTACTCCAATAGAAAATAGACACAAGGCTATTATCCAATCTTTATTATTGGAGGGAGGATAGATAAAAAATGGTACTACAAAAAATAACACCATTAGTACTCTCAATACCCATTTTATAATAGATAATCTATTATAAACTTTTTTTAATTTTTCTTGTTTTTTTTCCATTGTTTTTTGTTTTATGATTTTTCTACTCCTCCACTTAGAGATTCATAGAAAAAATCTTGTTAATAATTAATTTTATTTACTTTTTCAAATACTCTCTAACAAGAGTATCAAATTTTTTTCTTTTATATCTAAGTTCCTCTTGTAACTCAGATACTCTAGGCAAATAGATTTCATTTTCTATTTCTTTCTCCAAAGTTTTTATTTCTCTAAATATTTCAGGGAAAAATTCCCTTGCAATATTTTCTTTAATTTTCCTTTGTGTTAATGAAACAAAATACATTATTACACTAACCAACAAAAAATAGAGAAAAAAACATTCCCATTTTGGATTTATTGAAAATCCAATTATAGCTAATACTATTATAGCTATTTTTGTTTTTTCTAGCCAACGACAGGCTATTTTGCTGTTAAAGATCTTCATAATTTTAATTTTTTTTGTTAATATTATTTTTATTTCTGCTTCTAATATAATCAATATATATATAATGTCAAGTGAAAATTTAAAAAAGTAGAGATTTCTCTCTACTTTATATTTTTTTTCTTTTTTTCTTTCGTGAATACTAAAATCTTTTTTATTATGTTATATCTTTTTTATCTCTTTTTTCTTTACAATATAAAATACTATTGTACTAAATATTGCTCAAAGAGCATCAGCGAATATATCTTTTTGTGCATCTCGGATATCTCCTTGAGATCATAATACTTCGATACCTGCCTGTGAATTTTCTATAATAGCATATCGCCACTCAAAAATTTCATATCATCATGCAATTGTCATGATAACTAGCACTCCATATGTAAGTAAAACAACCTTGGATTTTACTCGCTTTAATTTTATCAAAATTTCCATAAAAGGATATGCATACAAACCAATACAAAAATGAGCTAATCTATCAAAATTATTTCTCTCAAATCAAAAAACGTCAGTAATCCAATCAAAAGGCACCCTTGCAAAAGTATAATGTCCTCCAATAGTATGCAATACTATAAAAATAAACATCAAAAAATATGCTACATTTGAAAATTGAAATTTTTTATATGTTATTACCAAAATTAATACAATAAGTACTACTGGAATATTTTCTACAAGCCAAACCGTCCTATCAAAAGGAGCTATTGCTAGTAGTATAAAGAGAACAAGATAAAGAACAAACAATACATAGGGAAATTTTAGATATTTCATTTTTATTTTTTTCTTGCTAAAACCGTTTCTCAATCAATCACTTTATCTCATACTTTTGCTATTACTTGAAAATTTTTATCTACCACAATACTCACCTGAGATCCTAATTTTATTAAACCTATTTTCTCTCATTGTATTAATGCTTGATTTGGTTCAAGAAAATCAACGATTCTTCTTGCAAGAAATCCTGCAATCTGAATAATACGAAATTTATATCCTTCTGGAGTAATAAAATTCATGATATTATGTTCATTTTGAAAGGTTGATTTCATGAATTCTCATTTCTTCATTGCATTAAAGAAATTTCCTGCCTTATATTCGGAAGTCAAAAATTTTGAAGATAAGGGTGCTTTTTGATAATGGACATCCATAGGCGTCATCATGATAGAAATCAACGTCGCTCCTGTTTCAAAATCAGCCCTCCAATCATCTAATACAACATTATTCTTTTTGTATAATG
Organism: candidate division SR1 bacterium; assembly: GCA_002746475.1. GTDB lineage: Bacteria > Patescibacteriota > Gracilibacteria > Absconditabacterales > Absconditicoccaceae > PDOX01. The sequence goes on along the minus strand of PDOX01000018.1, from coordinate 3,065 downwards.
TCGTTGTTTTTAATTTCTCATCATAGCGTATTATTGCGATGATTTCTCCATTAGCAGGTGATACAAATTTTGTATTATCATTTGGAATATTACGCTCAGGAGAACGAAGAAAGTAACAAGTATAAAATAAATATCAAGAAAAGAAAAACAGCAATATTGTAATTATTATATATTTAAGAATTTTTTTTATCATTTGTTTCTCTCTGATTATTATGTAAATATTTTAATCCATCCCAAATCATATTGAATATCTTAGTCCTCCAAATCTTCAAACTCCTCCATTTCTCCGTCATTTTTGTATTCATGAACTGCATTTCTGAGCGCAAGGAGAGGGAGATGGAGTGCATTCTTTCTTCTTGCACTTACTTGAAGCTTATGCTCAGCGAAAATTTCTGGTCATAATTCTAATACTGCATCAATAGATGTGTTCACTATTATATCATGCAAAAAACTTGCAGAAGCCTTGGATACTAGGGAAGTATTTCCAGAAAAACTATATTCAATTACAATATCATTTTCTATTTTCAGAAAAACATAGACATCATCACCACAAATGAAATTTCATTCATGGTATTTGATGGTATAGTCTTGCATTTCATAGTTATTTTTGGTATCTTTTGCATAAGACTGCAAGATAAGATCTGATTCGTTTCCCATAATATTTTTATTGGTATAAATAGGATTATGCCTCTTCAATAGCCATTTTTGCAGACATAATTTCAGAAACTTCCTGGGTAATAATCGATTGACGCGCTTTGTTAAATCATAGTTTGAGTTGTTTGATAATTTCATCAGAGTTATCTTTTGCATTTTTCATGGCAAGCATACGCGCAGAGAATTCCCCTGTCTTGTTTTGCAATACTGCACCATAGATCATATGTTCTATCAACTGATTAATCAACTCTCTCGAAAATTCTTTGAGGTTTGGTTCGATCAAAAGGTCTTTATGTTCAATATCACTGATTTTTACATCATCAAGTGCAATCCCAAGGTTTTCTACATATCTATCAAAAGATTCCTGATCAAGTGGGAAAATTTTAAATCTCAACGGCACTTGAGTAATCGTATTTTTGAAATAGTTAAAATATACTTTTATTTTTTCATATTTGTTTTCAGCTATCGCATCTCTCAGATATTTATTTACTTGATAAAGGTCAATCTCATCAATATTATCTTTACTATCAATATTTCCAATAACATTAAATCCAGACCTTACAAAAAATTCAAAAGCTTTTTTTCCAATACAGAAAATATCTACCTTATCTTTCCATTCATTACTATATTTTGCAAAAATATGTCTCATTAATTTACTATTTAATGCACCACACAGCCCTTTGTCCGATGATACTACAATAATCAACCTTTTTTTAGATTTTACCTCACTTTGCTGGAAAATATCCACTCTATTACTCACGATATTGAGCAACCCTAAAAAATCTAGCATAAAATCCCTATAACTTTCTGTTTTTTGTTTCACCTTTTGCAATTTTACAGTAGAAACAATTTCTAATGCTTTAGTGATTTTCTGAATATTTGAAACGGAACCAATTTGGGCTTTAATCTTTTTTACACTCGACATATGCTATATTCTTTCTTCTATAAAAAAAATCTCTCACAGAAGAGAGTGTAATTAAACCAACAGGATTTTCAAGCAGTTTTCTATATTCTGTATGATTTTTTTTACATTCTGTATGAAAGATGCAGTACCGTTTCTTTTAGCAACACAATCAATTTTTTTGTGATAACTGACATCCCTTTACTTGCAATGATTTCAAAGGATTCTATTTCTCCCAAACCTAGACGATAACTACACACAAATTTAATGGTATTAATTGTGAGTTCTACATCATAATGGACATCATCGTGATTAGTAAAAATCGCTACAATCCCTCCTCGTTGTACTGTTTTTTGATTGATTTGTGTTGTTGTGAGGAGCGTTCATTGTAACATATTTTTTCAAATGGTTTTAAGATAAAATTTCCAGGTATTTTTTTTAAATTTCTTTACATATCTTTTTGTATGTCATAGTAATATTTTTACCGATCAAAAAAACAATGGAAAATTCATTATAATTTTTATGGAAAAAACATCTTGATTTTTTTGTAAGCATTCTTATAATAATTTTTATCTATTTATCTGTAAGTAATTTGAGATATGGCGAAACAAGATTTTGACAATATTGTTAAAAAACTCTTAAAAAACAAAAATAAAATCATCGAAATAGAAAAACTAAAAAAAATATTGAGGAATTTTTTTGGAGATGGAGCGAGCGAGCAAAAATTATATAAAACGATCCATCGTTTGAAAAATAAAGGATATCTCCTCTTACTCAAAAGAAATATTTTTTTGGTAAAAGATCCTAACAGAGTTTTTTCTGAACATGAATTATTAGAAAGATTTTATCGAACTTTGCTCAAAAAACATTGCAAAGATTATGTGATCGGGAAGGCCTATATCGGTGGACAAAAAGCTCTTGAACTTAATATCCAAAATTTTTCTATTCCTGACAGTATTCTAATTTTTAACGAACATAAACAAGCATCAGAGATTGTGCTTTTTGACAAGGAAATTATCACGAAAAATTATTCTTCTGGGGGCAATAATTTATTTAAGTTTTTCAGACAATATACTCATAATATGTATATCGGGAAAAATACTTTCCTCGTAGCAAATTTGGAGCTCGCGATCTTGGAAAGTCTCTACAATCCTTCTATTATTTCACAGGGCTATATCAATGAGTTAATAAAGAAGATTTTGAAAAAATATAAAAAAACGCTTGATACCAGTATTTGGGAAGCCATTTTGAAAAAGAACAAACATCATAGCAGTATCAATAGACTGCATAAACTTGCAATCCATGTAGATCCTGACCTCTCAGACAAAATCAAACACATCATCAAAAAATATGGGTATTTTATTTATGAGTAGAGAAACTTCCCCCTCTAACACCTCACTCTCTGCCTCTCTCTCCTTGTTCGCTCACTTTGTTCGCAGGAGAGAGATACTCCCTTCTGTTCCCTCTCCTTCAAGGAGAGGGTTAGGGTGAGGTGTCTTTTAATTTTATA
>PDOX01000083.1 GCA_002746475.1 candidate division SR1 bacterium | reverse complement strand
TACGAAGTTTATCATAATACAATAACTTCCCTTATTTAGAAAATCCCTTTTACAAAGTGTACTTTACTTAGGTGGTACTTTTTGGTTGAAATTTAACCTCTTCCCTTTTCTCATCTTTTCCCTTTCTCTGTGTAAGGACGCATTGTTAATGCGTCCCTCCTGAAAATATATTTATTATTTTAATTTTTCACTACTCCCCTTTTTCGTAAGGAAGAGAAATTATATTTTTTTCTATGTTTTTTTTCTTTATTTTATGAGTGTTTGTTTTATATTTTTAGTCCCATTAAATTATAGTTTTCTTTATCATTTTTAAGATTTGATAATACTTTAAATTGAAAGTTTTTTTCATATCGTAAAGTATTCTCTTTTGTTGCTGTAAGCAATATCATATTTGCATTCCTTTTCTTTTTTATGATATTTATAACTTCTTTTACTAGTTTAGTCCCAATACCTTTTCACTGATAATCTTTATCAACATTTACCCAAAAAATATTATAGACATTATAATCCATTCGAGATTGAATGTATCCTATTAATCAGATAATTTTATTTTTTTCTTCTGCTACTAAATAGAGAGGAGGAATATAATTTTTGAACATAGCTTCCATTTCTAAATATGAACTTTTTTCATATTCTTCTGAATAATTTTTTCACACAATTTTTGATGCTTCTTTTATATCTTTCAATTCTAATTTTCTAATTATCATATTTTATGACTCGTAAAATTCTAAAAAATTATTCTCCCTTTTCTCCATTTTCTGGTTTCATAAGTGGGAACATTACCACATCTCTGAGGTTTTCTTGCTCGGTCAAGATAGCTAAAATTCTTTCAAGTCCCATTCCAAATCCTGATTGCGGAGGCATTCCATATTCCATTGCGGTTACGAAATCATCATCTCCGCTGGTTGCTTCATCATCTCCTGCTTCCGCAGCTTCTGCTTGTTTATCAAAGTTTGCTTGTTGTAATAATGGGTCTACCAGTTCAGAATACGCTTTACAAATTTCTCGTCCATTTACTAAGAGTTGGAATTGTTCTACAATGTTATTATCTTCATCGTTTACTCTTGCAAGAGGTTGCATAATCACTGGATAGTTATAGATGAAGGCAGGACCGGTGATTTTTGGTCTTAGGACTTTTTTGTAAAGATAATCTATCAAAGTAGTTGTCCCCATCGTGTCCATTCTCTCAAATTCTATTCCTTTGGCTTTGATGTCTGCTCTGAGTTTGTCTGCATCGTCTATTCCGTATGCATCAATATTTAATCCACTCGCTTCGTTTACTCCTTTAGTGTAATCTATTCTCTCCCAAGGGGTGGTGAAATCTACTTCTTTTTCTACTCCGTCTTTGTCTTTTACTTTGATTTTCTTATCAAGTCCCAATTCTGCAAACAAGAAATCAAACATCTTTTCTGTAAATTTCATGTTGTCTTCGTAGTTCCAGTATACCGCGTAGTGTTCTACTTGGGTGAATTCTTGTAGATGTGAAGGGTCTGATCCCTCATTTCTGAAATCTTGTCCAATTTCAAAGACTTTTTCCATTCTCCCAACCGTTGCTTTTTTGAGTGAAGTTTCAAAAGCAATTCTGAGATATACATCAGTATCATAGTCATTATGATGCGTAATGAACGGTTTTGCTGCTGC
>PDOX01000046.1 GCA_002746475.1 candidate division SR1 bacterium | reverse complement strand
TCTTACAAGACTCAAAGTGATAAGTTTTTTTGATCTTTCCTATGGAAAACCAGGACTGATAAAAGGAGAAAAAGTCTTTAATAAGATGAAAGAAATAGGGAAAGACAAAGCTATAGAAACCTTAAAAATCCCATACAAAGCATTGGCTACAGATCTCGTGACAGGAAAGCCCTATGTATTTGAACAATGAAGTTTGTATGAAGCAATGAGAGCTTCAGTTGCTATTCCCACTATAGTAACTCCCTTTGTAAAAAATGATATGGTTCTCGTAGATGGAGGAGTACTCAACAATATTCCTGTACAATATGTAGATAAAAAAGATGATGAAATAATGGTCGTTGTAGATTTAGGAGTAAACATTCCTTCTCAGATGGCACCCTATCAAAAAGAGGAGAAAGATTCCATTTATACCACTTTTATGGATTCTGTAAAAGATAAAATTGAAAAATATTCTACGCTTGCAAAAGAGAAATATCTAGAAAAATATGAAGCAGTACTATGAAAACAAAAAGATAGTGATGAAGAATATTTAGAAGAAAAAAAAGCTTTAGATCTATGATATTCAGATATTGTTGAAAAGAGTATATCAGTGATGATGAGAAAAATATCTGATATTAGTTTAGAAAAAAGAACCCCAGATATTTTAATTTCATTATCTGAACAGAATGCAACAAATTTTGATTTTCATAAGGCAGAAGAACTTATCGCTTTGTGAAGAGATTATGCTAAGAAGGCAATAAAAGAATATGAAAGTAAGAAATAGAAATAAGTTGTCACCCTGAATTTATCGAAGGGTTTCCCTAAAATGAATAAAAAGAATGCTTTGGCAAGCTCAGCATGACAAGAATAACAAAGCAATAAAGTTTACACCATTACCTACCACTATGCAAAAAATCTCTCATGATGAAATAATCTATCAAATCATAGAAAATAATCCAAAAACGCTCAATCTTGATGACCTCAAACATTTCAAGAGAGATTTTGCTAAAAAATATAAATTAGCTTCAATTCCTACGAACATTCAACTCTTGAAAGCCTATCATCAGCTGGTGCAAGATAAAAAAATAGCAAAAAACAAAACCATAGAAAAATTATTGAGAAAGAGAGCTATCCGTTCACAGTCAGGAATTGTTGCTGTGCAAGTGTTAACCAAACCGTTTTGGTGTCCAGGGAAATGTATTTTTTGTCCGAATGACCCTGAAATGCCAAAAAGTTATATCAAGACTGAACCATGAGCTATGAGAGCTTTACTCAATCAATTTGATCCGATCAAACAAGTCTACAACAGACTTTTGTCGCTTTCCCTCACCGGACACGCTACGGATAAAATTGAAATGATTGTCTTGTGATGAACGCGAGATGTCTACCCACAGGATTACAAAATAAAATTTATTAAGGCATTATATGATGCTTGTAATACTTTTGATCAATTAGAGTTTAAGATGAAAGAGGATGAGGAGAATACACAGACCCCTCCGTCCCCAGACCTCCCCTGTATCCCCTCCTCCCAGGAGGGACCGAAGAGTAAAAAGCCTCCCCTTGGAAGAGAGGTCCCTGCGAAGCAGGGGGTGGGGTCCCAAGATGACGATGCGAAAAAAAGATTCTGATACACCATTACTAACCAAGACAACATCACCTATCCTGAAACGGTTGAAGAGTCTATCAGAATCAATCAAACCGCAAAAAATAGAATTATTGGACTGACTGTGGAAACCAGACCAGAATATGTAAATGATGAAAATTGTCGTGAATGGAGAGCTCTAGGTGTGACTAGACTCGAAATGGGAGTACAATCCTTAGATGAAACGGTACTTGATGCTAACGAGAGAGGCCACGATGTGCAGTGTATCAAAGATGCCATCCATAAACTCAGACAGTATGGATTCAAGTTTTCTATCCATATTATGCCATGACTCTACAAGGCAACGACTGAAAGTGATATCCAGACCATGCAAAACGTCTACGCAGACCCAAGTATCAAACCTGATGAGATGAAGTTTTACCCGACTTCTGTGATTCCAAATACTGGCTTGTATGATCTGTATAAAGCAGGGAAGTATACCCCGATTACTACCCAAGAGATTATCACCATTGTTGAAGAATCTTTTGAGAATATTATTCCGCCGTATAGCAGGATCAAGAGGTTGATTCGCGATATTCCTTCAACAGAAATTGAAAGCGGGAGTAATGTGACCAATTTGGCACAGTTAATTCATAACGATTTAAAAAATAAATACAAAAAAGATGATATGTTAAGAAAAAAATTCTATGCACGTTTGTATTGAGATTATACCCAAGTCACTACCCATGAACAAGCCCGAGAGATGATACACAAAGATATTTCCACATTAACCTCTGATGAAACCAAAACCTATATTATCTGAGATGCCCAACCTGATTTTGAACAATACAGAAATTTTGTCTCACTAGATACCAGAAGTAGAGAAATCAGAAATAGAAAAAATACCCCACCCCCTAACCCCCTCCCCTCAAAGGAGAGGGGGAACCCTCAGGGAGTAAATACCGTCATTCGTATGTACAAAAGCTCTGTAGGAACAGAATTTTTCATCAGTAAAGAAGATGAACTTGGTTATCTCTATGGATTTACCAGATTATTGCTTCCTGACGATGACAAAGTAATTACTGACCTTGAAGGAATTGGAAAAGATATTGCTATGATCAGAGAACTCCATATTTACGGACAACTTGCAAAAATTCAAAAAAGAGAAACCTCTTGGCTAGGAAAAATATGGAATGCTATAACCTGACTATTTCAGTTCCCCCTTAAAAAGGGGGATGTCCAGCAAAGCTGGATAGGGGGTTTTAAGAAACAAAAAAATACCCATCAGCACAAAGGTTTCGGTTCACAACTGATGCAAACCGCAGAGTTTATTGCACAACAGTCGTGATATACCAAACTCTCTGTAATCTCTTGAGTGGGTGTGAGAGCATATTATCAAAAAATTGGTTATTCTCTGGGATGAACCTATATGGTGAAGAAATTATAATAACGTTATAATACTGATTTAGATATATAAAGAAATGACGAATGTGAAGAAGAAAAAAATATCGTTATGCCTGTAATGAAGAAAATCCATTTCTAGTAGAAGCAGGAAAAGAAATCTATGAAAAGATAAAAGGAAAACGACACACCGATTTTTTCAAAAATACTAATCCGATCACGCTAGAACTTGCCTGTGGAAGAGGGGAGTACTCAACGGGGTTTTGACCTCAATTTCCAGAAAGAAATTTCATCGGAGTAGATATTAGAGGGGATAGAATTTTTCATGGATTACAAAAAGTTGATGAACAAAAATTAACCAATGTAGGATTTCTTCGTGCACAGATTGTGCATCTAGATAAGTATATCGCAGAAAATGAAATCGCAGAAATTCGAGTGGTACAACCTGACCCAAGACCCAGAGACGGAGACGAAAAGAGGAGACTTACCAGCAAAAGATTTCTTGAACTGTACAAAAAAATCCTCCAACCAGGAGGAGTCTTTCATCTCAAAACCGATCATAGCGGATTTTTTGAATATTCTTTGGAAAGTTTACAAGCAAACTGATTTGAAATTCTTGATCAAACCACCAATTTGCATGCTACTCCTGATCTGTTAGCACAACAGTATGGTGTTGTCACCAGATATGAACAAATGGCAATCGACCAATGAGAAACAATAAAATACCTCAGAGCGAGGGTAAAATAAAAAAATACACATAAAAAAGACCCCGGGGTCTAATCAGTATATAATGTACTGACCCCGGGGTCAAAAAGATAATTATTATTTACTCTCTTCTGTCTTTTCCTTTTGAATAGCAGTAATAACGATATCAACTACTACATCTTTATCTAAATATCTTGGATTGCTATCAATAAGCACATATTCATCGGTGATCTTTGTTACGATTCCTTTCATTTCTCCAAGATCAAGTTTTTGCCCAGTAGTCACATCAGTATTAGTATCTTTAAATACTTGCAATGGAATTTCTTGGACATTTCCATCAGAGAATCTATTTTTATAGAGTACTTCTCCTTTTACTGTTTTCTTGAAATGTTCATCAACTTTCTTTCCAAGTAAATCTTGGTCAAAAACATTAAACAGTTCTTCTTTTCCTAATTCAACAACCTTGCTCATATCTCTTTCTATCACATCATTACTTCCATCATTCACAGTTGCAGTGTAGTTGATAGTTACCCTATCTCCATTTGCTACAACAACATTTTTTACTTCTTCTTTTGGACCACATCCAGCTAGTAATAGCAAACTCATCAGTCCAACAGACAACAATCCTAATTTTTTCATATTTTTATTTTTTAGTAGATAAATATATCTTGTGTATACAGTTTTTTTTGTTAAATGCAAGAACTTTATTTACCTTTCTATTTGCAGTTTAATACTAAATCATTATCATACATATACTGTATTGTAATTTATTTTATTGGATTTATTCAAGATAATGCTTCATTTTGATAAGTTAATAAATTTAACAAATAATATACAAATGCTTCATGAGATTTTCCAAGAAAATAAACTTTTTCTGATTGGTGGAGCGATCAGAAATCTTTTATTAGGCATTGAAGAACAACCAAAAGATTTAGACATTACCGGAGTTGGACACCCTGATATGCTACGAGAAAATATTGATAAAGAAAAATATTCTGCATTCAGAACTGAAAAATATGGAACGATTACCGTTATCCCAGAAAAATGAGAAAACAAAGAAAAAAACAAAACTCAATATGAACTCACGCCTTTCCGTTCAGAAGATGACTACACTGACAATCGTCATCCCGACATAATCCAGCGAAGCGATAACCTTATTGATGATAGCAAAAGAAGAGATTTCAGTATCAATAGTCTCTACTACACTCAGATAGCATATGAAAGTGAAAATATCCCCGCAGAAAACAAAGAAAATCCAGATAATGAAACCTTAATTAAATATTTAGAAAAAGATGGAGTACTCTTTTTTTCAAACCTCAAATTACTCATCGTCAGCAATCCAAACATCATTGAGAAGCTAGTTAACCAAGGAGAAGTTAATCCTGCAATAGTACAGTATTTATTAAACACAACAAAGACACTGCATCATTATAATGATAATAAACAAAATCAACAGAAAAAAAATAATACGGCAACAAAATTTTTACCAAAGAAAGCGCCCCTCCAAATCTTGATCGATCCCAACCATGGATTGAGAGACATGCTAACGAGAAAAATAATAGCAATAGGAACAGCAGAAAAAAGATTTCAAGAAGATGCTCTCAGAATCATCAGAGCAATTAGATTTACCAGTGTATTAAATCAACAACTAAAAAACAAAAGCGATAATACAAAAATCACCCTCTTTGACATAGACAAAACTACCCGACTTGCAATGAAAAAAAAGGTTAGCCTCGTCAATAATATAGCAAAAGAGAGAATCAAAGATGAGATCACGAAATCTTTCGGGAAAGGAAGTGGATTTGTCTTCACCGCACTGGCTGATGAACTAGGACTACTACCTATCATCTTTCCAGCATTACACAAAACAAAACATAATGATCAACCTGTGAGATATCATCCTTTTGATACCTATGCTCATACGATATTAACTCTCTATCACTTAGAGAAAATCAATACTAACTATCTCGTAAGACTTGCAATGCTGTATCATGATACTGGGAAACCTGAACAATACGCTGCCTATTCATCAAATCCTGACAAAAATGAAATTAGAAAAATATTAGGATGAGAACTCAACCATAGGGTTTCAGGACCAAAAATTGCAAAAAAAGAATTTTGAGCCTTAGGATTCAGTAAAAAAGAAACCCAAGAAATCATGCGATATATCGCTGAACATCACACCCCAGGAGAAATCCTTATGGCAAGAGAAGCTAACCGAACAAAAAAACTCAGAAAACTCTATTCTGACTGAGGTTTTGAAAGAGTAAATAACTTGCTTGATATTACTATAGCGGACAGACAAGGACAGTATAATCCGTTGCAAAATAGTCGTGATTTTTCAGATGTAGAAGAACTGAGAAATATTCTAGTTGAACTCAAAGACAAAGAAGGACAATTCACGAGTAAAGATCTTGCAATCAATGGACAAGATATTATGAAAGAATTTACACTCCCTGCTGGTCCTCAAATCTGAGAACTACTAAACAAAGCCTTTTTACGAGTTGCAAATAATATCGCCGAGAGAAATCAAAAAAAAGTAATTTTGAAATACTTACAAACTTTAATAAAGTAATATTATTTTTCTTCTTTTCTTTACGTCTTTTAATAAGAAAAACCCGCTTTGCGGGTCTTTTTGTTTTTTATTTGAATATCTCACCTAAATATAACTAATTATTTATTTTATTATTGTTATTTTATTATTGTTATTTTTTTCTTGTAACAAAATACCCTATTCAGTGGATCAACCATAACAAAGCAATAAATCCAAACATATAGATATCTTTATACATTCTCTTTTTTTCCCAAAGTTTTTCACGTTCATCACGTAACTTTTGGCGTTCTGCTTCTTTTACTTTACATTCTTCAAATTGTTTGTCTGTCAATTTAGGCTCTTTTTCTCCATATCTCTCTAATCCTAAAATATAAGAACAGTGATAAGGATCTCTTTCAAAATCATTACGATCCATTTTTTGATTAATCTCATCAAATTGACCTTCAAATTGCTTATCGATCAAGTCATCTCCAAATTTTCCTCCCACTAACAACAAAATAAATGATAGTCAAAAGAAAACAAGAGCAAAATATATTTTTGCCATAGAGAAGTTTTTTCTCTCCTCTCATACATACCATTTTTGGTATAGCATAAATGCAATTAAAGCCAAGCAAAAAACTAAAAAAACAAATAATACAAGCATTAATACTTCTTTAAGGTGATACATGATATATAATTTATAAAATAAAAATAAACCATATTTTTCATAATCTTTTTCTTTTTAAAATCGAGCAGTTTTTCACAAAATATAGCTATAAAATATAACTATAAAATATATAATATTATATTATTTTACATTTCTACCATAATGCGCAACCAAATAATATCTACCATTTTTCTGATATACTCATACCCCCATCGTATTAAAATAAGAATGAACTATCGCTCTGTAATGTGCTTTTTTTCGTCTTTCCTTGTATTTTGCTTCACTCATAAAGAAATTGAAATTTTTCTTCATTCCTCTAAGTAAATCATTCGTACAGTTTGATTTTTTACACGAGAAACTTCCCAAAGCAATACTTTCTGTAAACAAAGTTCATTTTCCAGAAAACTTTACCCCTAAATTATCAAACCATTCTTTAATACTAGCATAATTATAAAATCCATCCGTTGATTTTCTCTTGTGACTCCAAGTTCAAAGCGTAGAAAGATGTTTCGCCCAAATAAATGCAGAATAATTTAATTGATCATGCAAGACATACTTTGATAATCATTGCTTTTTTCTTACCTCATTATGCCATTGCATCCAAGTTTTTTGAATTTCTTTTATATCTACATTTGGAAGATTTTTTTGTTGTTCTGTGAGTAGAGATAAGGTTTTTGTTTCAGTTTGCGTATCAATTTTTGTTTCAGTTTTTGAAATATTTTTTGGAGATATTTTTTTACTTAGAATATTTTCTCCTCACGCATGCGATAAATCTGATAATTTTTTTTCCACCCATGTAACAATCAGCTGAAAATCTTTTTTTTCTTTCCCTTTTTTCTTTTTTAGCATTGATGTAAAGGCATGCTGCACTGCCGTATATCTTTGAAGTTGTTCTTGTTTTGAAAATTTCTTTTCCATCATTATCCCCAAAGTATCTAGCCCTTTTTCTAGTTGAGGATTGGAATAGGCAAACAATACCCCACTACTAATAAAAACCCCAAGTAAAAATATCGTGATCAATTTTTTCATTGTATTTTTTTAAATAATAAAGTAGTTTTATTTATCTTCTCCCTGTCATACTTCTCTTGTCATTCAAAGCGTGAGCAAAGAATCTATACTTGGATCTTTGTCATTCTGAGGCGAAGCTGAAGAATCTATTTTCGTTTACTGGATCCTTCACCCACTTCATGGATTCTGGATGACGCTCCTTCTGTCATTAATAACTAACCATTACCAATTAACAATTATTTCTCTTACTCTCTCGCCACTAATTTCATAAACAAATCCGATGGAACAGAAACACTTCCCATCGCTTTCATCTTTTTCTTTCCCTCTTTCTGTTTTTCAAGGAGTTTTCTTTTTCTACTCACATCTCCTCCATAACATTTGGAAATCACATCCTTTCTCATCGCGGAAATA
>PDOX01000053.1 GCA_002746475.1 candidate division SR1 bacterium | reverse complement strand
TAATATAATATCATCTTTTAGAAAACTAGCAATTGTAAATCATCAGATATTGCTAGTTTTTTTGTATCTATTTTTTTTTGGAGTATACTTAGAACTAGGCAGTAGTATAAAATTTTATTAGTATATCTATGAGGAGGTATGAAGATGGAAAAAATAATAAAAATTATTTTATGAGTATTTATTGCGGGCTTTATAAGTATTTTTGGAATACTTTCTATTCAAGGAGCATATGCACAAGAATCATTATCACAGGGACAAAAAAAAGAGGTGCAAACTATGATAGATCATTCTGGGGCTAATACAGAAGATTTTGTTAATAATTTGAATACTCTTTTGAGGTTTCTTTATCTTATTGTTTGGCCATTATTATTTTTATCTGGATTGGCTGTTGATAATACTTTGGTTTATGGTTCATTATTCCATTTTGATGCAATATTGCTTCAGGTTTGGAGTATTATGAAAGATATGGCAAATTTTTCGTTATTTTTTATTGCATTATATTTTATTGTAAAATGAATGTGGGAGAATAAAATCTCTGAGATCCAGTCTGTTGTAAAAAAAATGCTTGTTGCTGGAATATTGATCCAGATGAGTTGGTGGTTGATGTGAGCTATTATAGATATTTCTACAGTTTCTATTTTAGGATTGTGAGGTTTACCAGCATGGTGAGTAGATACTATGGTTGATAAGTCTTCTACAGTTATGCAAACACCTATTTTACAACCTAATATTTCTATTATTTCCACAACAGATAAGAATAAGGATTGAGGTGTTTATGTTTATTATAAATATTGAAAAAAGATTCTTGCTGAGTGTATGGTTACTGTATATCAGGATTTCCCTTATATTATTGGAATGAAAAAATTTGCTCCTGATGGGAACCCCAAAATAGATGATTTTCTTGAAAATGCGTGTGTCTATAATCAGAAAGTGTATAGATTTAATGAATTTGGAGAAGAACTGTTAAAGACATTACCTAAAATAAAGGATAAGGATGGGAAAGAAGTTACACAAGTATTTAATTTAAGAAAAGAAGTGGATTATATCAATGCTATAAAAAGAATTGAATGAAGTCCTAAAATAATGTCTGAGTTGATCAATAATGATGCGGGTGATGTTATTGTTCCTATTATTGCCAATGTCCATGTGAGTAAAAAATGTGGTGATTGATGAAATGAAACCTGTGGAATGATTCCTAGGAATAATAGTTTTTTTACAGGTGAAGTGAAAAATTGATGATATACATTGGATACAATAATTGATAGTACAAAGTGACATATTGGTCCATTTATCACTTTTTATTATAGTTTGTTAGGCTATACAGATATGGGATTGAAAAATGATCAAATAATGGAACATAAAACGAGAAGTCTTGGTATCTTTTTCATGAAAGCTTTATTTTCTATCCTCCTTATTATTCCTTTGTTTGCTATGGTTTTGGTATTATTTCTCAGAATATGAATATTATGGTTGGCAATAATGTTTTTACCGTTTTTGATATTGAAATGGATCTTTTTTAAAGGAAATTCTGAGGTATGAGGGAAATTTATTAATGATCATTTTAAATGGGAGAATTTATTAAGTATTATTTTTGCTCCTGTTATTATGGTATTTACCTTGAGTATGTCTATAGTCTTTTTGCATGCGATAGATATGCGTACTATAGATTCTCTTGAAGTGAGAAAAAATGTGGAAGAGACATTAGGAATTACAACAGAAACAACCCATCAGTGTCCATGATGAACTTTTTCTGTTTTATGATTGGTATCAATATGTGCTAAGTGAGGGAATATATGATCTTCGGGAAATATCTTTTTTGATATTATTCAGAAATTGTTTGCTTTGGCTATTATATGGGTTTTATTATTTACTGCGATGAAGACTAATACTATTGGTAAGTCAATTTGATGAGCTATTCAAAATGCTGCCCAATGATGGATGTGAACCATTCCAATTATTCCTATGGGGGGAGGTGTTGGTTTTAATGCATTTAAGAAAGAAATATTGTCAGGTGATGTTATAAAACGTAAAATTCAAGAGAAAGAAAGACAAGATATTGATAAGATGAAACAATCAAATCCTTGGTTATTTGGTCAGGGATCTACTCCAACTACTTCTTGATTTTCTTCTGGTTTGAAATCAAATCTAGCATGGGCACATCATACTGGACAGGATTTGAGACCTATCTATGATGCAAATATAAAGGAAATGCAAGCAAATCATATTTATACTTATAAAGATTTCCAAGAAAAATTTATGGAAGAAATTATAGGAAAAAATACTTCGCTTTCTCAGGAAGATTTCCATAAGAAAATTACTAGTGGACTTATAGCATGAAAAACTGTTGGCGATATTATTGCTGATGATCATGGAAATGTTAAACCGGAATATGTTAAAGCAATGATTGATAATCATTATGATAGAGATATTGGGCAATCTGCTCCAAAAATTGTCAGGGATATTGAAACAAAATTATTTAATGGTGTGACATGATTTGATTCTAATGTTTGAATTACAAGAGATAATTTTGAGGTTATAAAAAAAGAAATTAGTAAAAATCTGAGAAATGTTAGTCAAGACATAAATACAGAGCAGACAAAACAAGTTCCTGATCAAACTATTATTGTAGATTTAGAAGGAAGAAAAAAATCTATAGAAGAACAGAAAAAATATCTTGAATGAATCGAAAAAACTGTATTAGGAACAGTATAATTGTATGATAATGACAAAGTGTTTAATTTATAAAAATATAATAGTATAAACATGATGAAAAAACTTTTTAATAGGAAATATTTATCTCAGTATCTTATTGTGCTTTTTCTTGTTGGAACGGTTTTTTCGTCTGTATGTTTTGCACAAGAACAAGCAGCTTCAACTAAAAAACTTTTTTTATGGTTGAATGAGCTTGTAAGTGTATTATCTTGGATATGGATAGTATTAGCAAATCTTGCAGGAAAATTTATGACTAATAGTGTGATTTATGGTTCTTTTTTACATCTTGATGAATTTTTTATTACATGGTGGAGTTTGATGAAAGATATTGCAAACTTTGCTCTTGTTTTTTTCTTGTTTTATAAAGTTGTTGTTGTTTTGGTCAAGCAAGATATCGTAGGAATGAAAAAGGTAATAAAAGAAGTATTGATTGCTGGAATATTGATTCAAGCAAGTTGGTTTGTTGTTGGTGCAGTTCTAGATGTTTCTACGGTTTTAACGACAGCTATAGGAACTTTACCTGCTCAAGTTATTTCTTCTCTTCCTACAACAGAAAAAGATACTTCTAAAGTTTTTGGTCAAATATTAAAAGAAAAAGTTCAATATAATATTTTTTGAAAAGAAACTACTATTAAATGAATTAGTAAAAAAAATATTGATCGTGTTGCTATGACTGATACTGAAAGAAAAGGTATTATTGATAGTTTATTACCTACTTATAATTCTCTGTCATGACCTTTGATTTTTCTTTGAATTGGTGTCTTGAAATTACAAAATATGACCTATCATGAAGATAGTTTAGGAACATTTTCTGATCAGCTGGTTAATCTTGCGCTTAATGCTTTGGTATTAGTTTTTTTTAGTATTTCATTATTATTTTTATTTATTTTTAATTTTCTGAGAGTGTTTACTTTGTGGGTTATTATCCCTCTTTCTCCTATGTTAATTATTCTTAAGATTTTTAATGTTGATAGTCTTTGATCTTTTATTGATATTAAAAAAATTCTTAAATTGATCTTTATGCCAGTAGTCCTTGTTGCATATTTAGGAACTATTTTATTGTTTGTTGTTTCTGTGAGATCGATTTTAATGACAGATCAGACAGAATTTTATGATGATCAGACCAATCTTAGGATTAGTACTATTGCAAAGGGAAACCAACAATATGATTCTGGTATTTCTGTCGATGGAGTATTTTCTTTAAATATGTATAACGTAAAAAATACTTTTGCTGATATGTTTTTGTATTTTTTGACATTTTTTCTTTTGTGGAAAATGGTCATGATGATGTTTCAGACCAAAACAGGATTTTCTATGATAGATAAGACTATGACGTGAATTACAGACTTTTCAAGTAGTATTGTTGGTAATATTTGAGTAATTCCAATTCCTGGTAAAGGAGTCGTTGGTATGAATGCTGCTGGAAGAATGCGGGATAATTTTAAAGATTCTTGAATTGCTTCAGTAAATCAGACACAAATTGCTCCGTCTAATGCATTATGATGAATCTTCTGAGTACAAACTCCTGAACAATCTATAGAAAATCAACTTGGTTCTAGTGACCCTAGCGCATTATTAAAATGAGCAGAATTACAAACATATGTAAAGCAGAAAATTTCAACTAATCAGCTTTCTTCAAATCATTCTATAGTAAAAAATCCTTATGCGATGCAATATTTAGAAAAATATTGATGATTAAATACAGGATGAATGTCTGCTGCTGATATGAAACGTTGGTTATCAAGTTCAAAATCTAACACGTCTATACCAAATACTAGTGGTATTACTGTAAAAAAAGCGGTTGAAATGTTATGATATGATTCTACTACCTGACTGTGGAACTGATGATCATCTACACGTACTCAATCATGAAATTCTCGTGAGAATCCATCATCTAAACCCTCTTCTCAGGGATAATATTATACTTTAATTTCTTTGATGTTTGTTGTATTGTCATTCTGTGTGCTTGTTTTTTTTGATATTTCTATTGTTTCCATAGGGTTTTCTTTTGTAGGAAAGTTTAGTTTATCCCAAGATTCTTTTTCGTGTTCTAGAAGTTTGATTTTGAGGATTTCATAATTGAATTTTGCAACATCAAGTTCATTATTTGCTTGTTTTAGAAAAAATCCTCTTGTTCATGAGAGATTTACAAATTTGAGATAACAATACATGGCTCATACTATTCGAATACTTACGATACTAATTTTGATGATATCTGACCATAGAATCCCATGAAATTGTGCTTTATTACTATATGCCGCATATCCTTTTTTAAATATTTTTTTGGGTAGAAATACAAATTTTTTCATGTTATAATTTTTTTAATAATCTTAATTTAGCACTTCTGCTAGCTCTATTTCTTTGGATTTCAGTATAGTGGGGTTGGATCGCTTTTTTGTGTAAGAGTTCAAAGTCTTCTGTTTTTGCAAGGTCTTTAAATGCATATTTTACAATTCTATCCTCTATACTATGAAACGTAATGATAGCAAATATTCCTCCTTTTGCAAGGATTTTTGGGATGTTTGTGAGTGCATGGTGGAGATTGTCCATTTCGTGGTTGGTTTCTATTCTCAGGGCTTGGAAGATGATAATACTTGCCTTGAAGCCTAATCATGATACTGAGAGGATATCTTTCAAATCTTGGGTATGCGTAATAGCTTTTTTGTTTCTGTGTTTGATGATATTTCTTGCAATCTCTCAGGATTTTTTTTCGTTGAAATCGGCATAGGTTTGAAATATTGTGCTGAGTTGCTGTTCGTTATAACTATTCAAGATTTTTTCCGCAGTGAGGGGGTTGTTGTTAGTATCAAATCTCATATCAAGCTGTTCGTTTCCTTGAATAGAAAAACCTCTGGAAAGATCTTTAAAATGTTCCATATTTACCCCTAGATCTAACAAGACAAAGTCTGCTTGTTTCTGTTTTTCTGTGAGGGTATCAGCAATTTTTGTGTATGATGTATTATGTCCTTCAAATTTTTTTGCAAGATCTGGTTTTGTTGCTGTGGTATCTTGTATTTTTTTTGTGGTTTTTACAAAAATATGGGGATCAATATCAAATCCATAGTAGTGTTCTATTGTTGGATATTTTTCTAGTAATCCTAAAGCATGTCCTCCGTAGCCTAGGGTTCCATCAGCAATGATTTTTGCATGTTCAGGGCAGTGTTCAAGCACTTCGTTGTACAAGACAGGGACATGGGTTATATTGTTTTCGGTTTGCATGTGTTGTGCTGTTTATATTAAAGTTTTTTTTATATTATTTCATCTCATAATGCTTCATTTATATTTATTTGTGTTTTAACTGCAAATGAAAAATACCCCGCGGAGCGGGGTATAATATTACTATTATATTTACGGTAATATGTTATTACGATGCAGTAGTAGTTATTTTTTTATTCATCATATCCTTGTTCTTCAAGAGTCATTCCTACGATTGCATCATCTTTTGTCATAGTTTCTTTGGTTTCTTTGTTGATATATACAAACATTGGTACAATCATAGGGGTTCTATCAATAATTTTTGTGATATATTCTCCTAATGATTCTTTGATTTGTTTGAGATTTGTTTTTACATCTTTTGATCTTTTAAGATTTTCATTATATTTTGCTCTCGCAAATTCTACGACTTTAGTATGAATATGTTTTACTTCAGAAGAGTAGACAAATCCTCTTGATTCTATTTGGATATTTCCAACAAGTTGTTTAGATTTGGTGTCTACTTTAAAGATAAGATTAAGTACTCCATCTCCTGACATAATTTCTCTCGCTTTGATCACATATTCTCCTGAAAGATGTCCTTTTCCTTTTCCGTCAACTAGAACGGTATCTAATTTCAATGTTTCCTCTGATACCATTACAACGTCATCATACATTTCTATGATGTGTCCATTTTTTTCTGGCATCACGATATGGCTATCAGGGATTCCCATTTTGAGTCCTAATGCTCTATGGGCATATCTTTCTACCGCTGGCATGAAATATGGGAAAAAGAATTTTGGTCTCAATAAACTTAACATCAATTTGTGGTCTTCTTCGTTTCCGTGTCCACTGGCATGGATATCAACATCGTCATTCGTGATAATATTGATATCTTTTACTACCAAATCGTTAAGCATCTTGTTTACATCTCCTTCATTTCCTGGAATTGTTGTTGCGGATCTCATGATGGTATCTCCTTTTCTCAATTGGATAATATTATGTTCACCTCTTGCAATTCTTGTTAGGGCAGCAAATTCTTCACCTTGTGCTCCTGTAGAGAGAACAACTACTTTATCATCATCAAAACTATCAATATCAGAAGATAATTTTCTTACATATCCTTTGGGAGTGTTAATATATCCTAACTTTTGACATATTTCTACGTTATTTACCATAGATCTTCCTGAGAGAAATACGGTCTTACCATATCTTACTGCACTATTGATGATTTGGATAATTCTTCCGACATTTGAAGCAAAACTTGCAATAATTAATCTTCCTTCAACTGATTTAATAATACTATCAAGATGATTTCCTACTTCCAATTCTGAAAGTGACCGTCATTTTTTGTTTGCTCCGAGACTATCTCCGATATAGAGATCTACTCCTTCGGTTCCAATTCTTGCAATTTTCCCTAGATCTGCTGGTCTATCAATAGCAGGTGTATGATCAATTTTGAAATCGGCTGAATCGAAAATTAGTCCTTTTGGAGTATGAATGGCTAATGCCATAGTTTCTGGGATATTATGGTTTACTGGTACAAATTCCAAGGTAAAACATCCTAATTTGATAATATCAATATCCGGATCTACGATTTTATATTTCACTTTTTCAGCATCTTTGGGATCATCAAAAGTTTTTTTAATAATTCCGAGTGAAAGTGGGGTAGTATAGATCATTGGATATCCTAAATCTGGTAGAATATCTCTCAATGCTCCTACGTGATCCAAGTGTCCATGGGTAATTACGATTCCTCTTAATTTTTTGATATTTCTTTTGATATAACTAATATCTGGAATAATGTAGTCTGCTCCAAACGCTTCTTTTGGTGCAAATTCCATTCCTGCATCAATCAAAATCATATCATTTTCATATTCGATGAACATACATTGTCCTACCTGTTCTGCTCCCATTAAACTTCCGATTCTTACTGGTTTTTCTCCTTTTTTTATAAATTTTTTAGGATCATCTATATCTGCATATTTGCTTTCAGATAAGTGACGAAGCCACGCTTCAGAATCTAAGTCTGCTCTTTTGTTTGTAGGCCTTTTTGTTGGCCTTCTTGTGTTTCCTTTCGTTGATTTTTTCTTGTTGTCTTTTTTGTTGTTTTTTGCACTGAAATCAATAGAAAGGTTTCATTGTAAAATTGAATCTAACATTTTTTCTTTGTTTTTATGGTATAAAATAAACGATAATGTTTTTACATAATTTGAGACAAAAGTGCGAAGCACTTACTATCCCTTTGATTAGTCCAGAAACAGAAAAGTTTTTGCATGTTCTTGTTCAAAAGCACAAACCTCAGCATGTTTTGGAAATCGGTACTGCTGTGGGGTATAGTAGTATTTTTTTTGCAAAAGAAATGTCTGCTCGGGATGGTGTTGTTTCTACATTTGAAATTTCATATCCTAGTTATATCCAATGATTATCTCATTTTTCCCAGTCATGACATGGAGCTAATATTCAGTCTTATTTATTAGATTTTAGTTCGGTTTCTCTTTCAAAAATTATCACACAAAAAGTAGATATGATATTTATTGATGCTCAGAAAAGCCAATACCTCAACTATCTAATGAAAATTAGGGATATAATAGCTGACCATTGAATTATCATCCTTGATGATATCATCAAATATCAAAACAAA
>PDOX01000052.1 GCA_002746475.1 candidate division SR1 bacterium | reverse complement strand
TCATCATGGATATGATGCCGAACATTGTAAATATTCAGAGCATGTTCTCAGAAATGCAAAATATGTTATGGATGCTAGCACCGTAGTTCGTGATGCAGAACTTGTATATGAGGCAATCAATACCGCGATTAATACGTTTATGAATATAGGGACTATGGTTTGTTGGAGTTGCTCGCATATGTATTACTGTGATTCTTGTTTCAATAGTAAGTATTGTTTCTGATGTACAGGGCTGAGAAACAAAGAATACTGTATTTTTAATAAACAGTATACCAAAGAAGAATATCATCAACTCGTTCCAAGAATTATCAAAAAAATGCAAGAAGATGGAGAATGGGGAGAGTTTTTTGCTCCAAGTTTAAGTCCGTTTGGATATAATGAGACCGTTGCGATGGAATATTATCCGTTAACCAAAGAAGAAGCCTTAAAATTAGGATTTAATTGGTCGGATTATGAAGCCCCCTTTCCAAAGGTAGACAAAATCGTTGAAGGAAGCAAACTTTGGACAGCAAGTTGTGACATCATTCACGAGCAAAAACCTGAATTATTAGAAAAGATACTGAACTACGCTATCAAATGTGAAGTGAGTTGAAAATTATTCAGACTGGTGAAACAAGAAATTGAATTCTATATCAAACACAAACTCCCCCTCCCTAGAAAACACCCTGATATTAGGCATCAGGAGAGGTTAGCATTGAGAGGGTAAAAGATATGTCACCCCCCTGCCCCGTAGTACTACGGGGTGAAAGCTTGTCGAAGTGAGTGTCACCCTGAGCTTGTCGAAGGGTTCCTCTGAAATGAGTAAAAAGAATACCTCGACAAGCTCGGTATGACAGAGAAACAAAAATAGATACTCTACAATTACTTCTCCTCTATAAATTTATTAAAATCAAAACCACTTCCTACCACTTGGGTAATAAAATCATTTCCTAATAAGATCTCAAGATTTGTTGATCCTGTATCAGTAGATACTACAATATCACTCACTGGAATAAAATGTTTGAGAGTTTCAATAGTTCCGCTATAATTCACTCCTCCAGTTCAAGGAAGTACAATTGTTGTCTTTGCAAGTTCCAATCCTGCATTTTTGATTTCTTTTACAGTAAATCAGAATTTTTTCAATTTAGAAGCAACCTTTCCTGCCCATCCTGAAACCATGGTCTTATTTTGTTTGGCAAATGTTTTATCTATTGCATTTTCTACAATAATGGGCGCTTTTTCTATAAGATATTTCTGGTCATGAAAGATCAAATTTGCAAAAACTTTAATATAATCGTAGTATGAAATATGTGATACTGTAGCTCCTATTGGAAGAATTGCTGCAGCACCATTAAAATCCTCTCTTTTTGGATAATACAAAAAACATCCTGGATTTGTCCTCTTAAAATCTGCATATCCACAATTTACATTTAATCCTATACTATTGATATTCAAAGCATTTTTATGTCAATCTGTATCTTCATTTTTTTTCAAATACTTTAATAATCCTAACATTTCTTGAAGAGAAAAATTTGTCACAACCATATCATGATACAGAGCATAATATTCTTTAATTTTTGATACCGAAACACCTCCTTCTAATATTTTATCTTTCACTGCATGAATAATCTGTTGTTGTCTCAATGATCTAGAAAAGTCACTTGTTGAATGTCTGCTTCTTGCATATTTTAGTGCAGTTGCTCCATCTAAAACATGCTCACCAGCTTGGAGATAAAAGGTTCCATATTTTCAGAATCCATCTTCTTCCTGTTCCACTACTGGATACGTAGTATCATAAATCGTCTCTGGAACATTTACGGTGATACCACTCAATGCATCAACAAAATTTTCAAATCCTTTGAAATCTACAACTGCATAATACGGGATATCCAAACCAACAATTTCAGAAACTTTTGTCTTCAGGAGATTTGCCCCTGATGCAATATTTTTCCCTCCTCTTGCATATCAACGTGCAAATACGGAATTAATTTTATTCGTATGTGTTCATTCGCGTACATACAGATCTCTTGGAATTGAAAGCATTGTCAAAGACGTATTTTCAGGATCAAAACTTGCAACAATAATAGTATCTGCAAGATATCCTCCTGAATGCTTTCCTCATCCTACTCACACAAGCAATACATTAATATTTCACTGTTCATCTTTCTGAGATTCCACACCAATAGTTTGAGTCAAAGTTTTTCTAAAAGTATTCACTGATATATTTTTTATATCTTGCAAAGAAAATTTCCCAAGAAGATACGCTCCAACTCACAAAACTCCAAAAACACAAAAACAGACAAAAACCACCACAATCATTTTCTTCAATCATGATGGTTTTTTTCTTGCTACTGTTCTTCTTGGCGTTTTATTGATAATTTCTTTCTTATTATTCTTCATCTTATTCATGATTTACTTTTATTATTTAGTATGTAATTGCATATCTACTCTATTTTTTTCATTTTGGGCATCCATATCCTGAGAATATTCTTGTGCATGCTTTTGCATATATGGCATTCCAAAAGTATCAGACATTAACTGAGAAAACAGCACTGCTGATTTTGGTGCCACTAATTGTAATCCTTGTACTTTTACACTCTCCCCTTTTGCATCTAATGTCACTACAAGAGTATCTCTTCCCAATATTTGTTCCAAATCTTTTGAAACAACACGTACTTCTCATTCTATTTCTGAAACAACAGTATCTGCTTCAAAATCCATCACAATATCAAATACTCCCTTTATATCAGTTTTTGATCCACTTTCTTTACCCTCTGGAAATGAAACAGTAAAATCAAGAGCATATGCAGTATTTGATTCCTTTTCAAGATTTACCTCTATTTTTACTCCCTCATCAGAAGTATGAGTGAAAACAATAGTATCTTTTGTAAACAATACTTTATTTTCAATATTCCCATTAAAATCATTTAATAACAAATCTACTTCATCTGTATCATTGACAACCAACAATCCTTTGATATTCATAGTATCTATTCCTGAAAGATTCAATCCTGACGCAAATTGTGTATCCTTCACCATAGATTCAATGACTACTTTTATAACTTCTGGTTTTACCTTTATAGCATAGGCAAGTTTTCCTTCAAAACTTGTTTTTCCTAAATTTTCTAAAATGACTTGATCTTTAATCATACTCGGCAATTTAACAATATTTGTCACCATTTTTTTTACTTCAGACATTGGATCAGTAGTATTCAAAAGATTTTGTTGTTCCGCCTGCATTTGATCCAAAATATCAATAGCAATCCAATTCCCTAATACTGGCTGTGCCATAGTCTTAATCATTTCTGCTTGCATATCTCCACTTCCAAGATCAATATCAAAGTTATTTACTTTCAAATATTGTTGTAATTGAGATCCTGAGAATAATTGAAAGACAGACAATGAAGTATCTAATTTGTATTCCTGTCCATTCCCGAAAACTTTTACATTAAACGCAGAGGTTCCAGAACTTATCATACTATCTTGATTTTGTTCTGCATCACTAGTAATATGTAATACTCCACCAGTAACGGTATTATTTGTTTGTATCATAGCTTCTGAATGAGATGACCATTCCCCTTTCAATATTCCTAGCATATTTTCCATAGTATTTTCATCAATTTTTACCTGACTACTCATATACGTTTTATATGCATCATCAAAAGATAACTCTACTTTTTCTTTCGTCAACGAACATGCAGACAAACTTATCAGTCCTGCTGTCATAACAATTCATAAAGCGATTTTTTTCATTTTTTTAGAATAATAATTTAAATATAATTTTTAAACACTCTCCAAAATAAAATTAGAGCAATATTTATAGTAGGAATATGCCTTAATTTTTCAAGGTGATTTCTCTTATTTTAAATAAGATTTAATCTTTTTTCATATGGATAACAGTTTGTGGAAATGGAATTTCTATTCCTGCTTTATCCAAAGCATTTTTTGCCTGTTCACGAATTGAAAAATACGCTTCCCAATAATGTTCGATAGGAATAAAAGCTCTCATCACTAGATCGACAGAACTATCTCACAAATTTTCTACCAATACCTGTGGAGCAGGAGCTTCCAAAACATGTGAATAAGTAGTCAATAGAGGAAGGAGAATCTTCCTAGCTTCTTCAATATTTGCATCATAAGAAATACCAACCTTAATATCCAATCTTCTATTTTTTAATCTACTATAATTAATTACATTTCCATTTGCCAATTGACCATTAGGAATAGAGATCATTTGATTTTGAGGAGTTGTAAGTACCGTAGCAAAAATATTTATTTCCTCAACCGTTCACTTAACTCACTGCGCCTCAATAAACTCTCCTACTTTAAAAGGTCTAAATAATAAAATAAGAATTCCTCCTGCAAAATTTGCTAAACTCCCTTGCAGAGCTAACCCAATAGCCAATCAAGCAGCTCAAAATACAGCAATAAATGATGTCATAGGAATTCCAATAATACTCGCAACAATTATTACAAGAATAATTTTCAATACAATCGACATCATACTATGGAGAAAATGTTGTAATCATTTATCAATTTTTGCTTTTTTTATAAGTTTATCCATATAACGAACAATAATAGCAATAACTTTCAATCCAATCCAAAATACAACAATAGCACCGATCAATAACAAACCATGTGATACAATCCATTCTGTTCATTGAGTAAATACTTCTTGATTTTCAGCAATAAATCCTTTCATAAAATTAATGATTTAATAATAAAAACAAAAGCATACGATTCAAGGACAGAATATCAAGGAATTTTCTACCTAAAAAAACATTGTTATACTATTTTTTAATATGCGTAGTATCACGAATACTATTGAAAAACAAATTTAATCTTTTTTATATGACTTTGTATAACGATAAGCAAGGAATAGCACTACGAAACAGATCGGCAAACATACGGTCAAAAATACTATATTTTGTACTCCACCAAAGAGAATAAACACAGACCCTAAAGTCGCTAAAATTGGAGCAATACATCAGAAAAAAATATTTTTAACAACTCATTTTCTCCACAATCTAAACACTTGATAATAAAACATCACATACAAGAGATAACTCACAACAATAGAAATTTCAGAAATATCCATTCCCATCAAAAGATCATATTTCATCACAACATAATGAATTCCCATCCAAAATAACACAACAACAAAAGAAAAAACCGCTGATACAAGAGGCATATTGTATTTTTTATGTACGAGCGAGAGTTTTTCTTTAAATGGAATCAACCCACGAATAGCAAGAGAATATGGCAAATGGATAAACCCTAAAATCAAACCATTCAACGTTCCCATTACAGAAACAACAACAAAAACAAGAAAAGCTTTTGCTATTGTTTCTCCAAATAGTCATTGCGCAACTAAATCCACACTTGTATCTCACAGTTCCATCACGCGTTCAGGACCAAGATATGAAGAAATCCCTACAAGATACACTAAATATATTAGTAAAATCCCGAGCGGAGCAATACTCAATGCAAGGGGAAGATTACGACGAGCATTACGGATCTTGTGGGCAATAGAAGTAGAAATCACCCAACCATCAAACGCATACGCAATAGGCCCAACCGCAAGCAACCATCAGAAACTAGAACCCCCAGTATGGATAAGACCTCATGGATGTGCAGTAAACACCCCAACAGGATCTCAAAAAATAAATGCACCAATTCCTAAAACAAATAAAGGGATAAGTTTTACAATTGTAGTAAATTCTTGAAATTTTCATCACAATCGCCCTGATAACATATTCATTACATACGTAACCAACAACCATCAAAACCCAATCCCTATTTGTAATTCTAGACTTGCATCTTGTACTCCAAAAAGTAATGCAACATAAACCCCTACCACCCAAGAAACAATAACAGCAAGTGTTGGATAATACAAGAAAATTTGAAACCATCCCATCATTCCAGCTGCACGACGAGAAACAAATTCATCAGCATACGTAATTAACCCTCCTGGTTTGTCCGTACGCATCGCTAATTGAGCAATAGATAACGATCAAAAAATTATTGCAAAAGCGGCCAATACAAAAATAATAACTCCTAAAAATACATTTCCATGTGTATATTCAAGAATATTATCCGCCTTGAAAAAGATACCTGAACCAATAACAGTCCCGATAATCATTGCTAATGCTGTAAAAATACTATATTCTTTCCCTTGCACGCTACTCATTTCCATATTTTTTACATTATTTTTCATAATTTTAATACCAAAAAAACTAAAATGACTATTAAAAAAAACTCAGAATAATGTTTCCATCAATAATTTCAATTGAAATTAAAGATAAGTTTTATATAATCCACCATGATAATAAAATATATATTTTTTTAACTCATAAAATATAAGAACAACAATGACCAATCCAATTCTAGAAAAGTATGCTGATGTGATCAAAGAAGAAGTAAATGTAAAAGAAATTACCACTTTAGATATTGATGCAAAACCGGTATTCAAACCTTTGGGAAACAAACTTTCTGCAAAATTCGGAAAAGATACCGGGAATATCATCAGATTTGGGAAAATGGGGAATATTGAAAAACTTGATAATGGACAAGTGAAAGTATTTGATGAGGGAAAACAAAATGAACGAATACTAGATAGTGAAGACTATGAAATCGCATATGAAGGACTGAATGACAAAAACATCACCGCTGACGGTGATATTATCGTAAGTCTTGACCTAGAACTCACAGAAGATCTCAAACAAGAAGGAGTTGCGCGTGAAATTTCAAGATTTTTGAACCAAATGAGAAAAGAAGCTGACTACCCTGTTGATGCAAAAGTACAACTTAAGTATCAGACAGAAGATGAAACCTTCTCTACTATTCTAGAGAAATTCACAGAGTTTTTGTATAACGAAGCACTGCTTAGCAAAATAAACAACCAAGCACCAGCAGATGATGATAACATCACTTCGCTTTTCACACTCGATAATGCAAATATCACTTTTAGTATGAGAAAATAAACATCACGATCATGAAAGACGATAAAAGACTGTTCACAAAATGCGGACAATACGCGCTGAATTATATCAACCGCTACCCAAAATCAGAAAAAGAGCTCAAAGCAAAACTTCTGCAAAAATGATACAGCCTCAGAGATACTGAAAACACGATTGAAGCTCTCAAAGAGCAAAATTTTGTAAATGATGAACGATTCACCGAGAGCTATATCAATAGTGAAATCTGCAAAAAAGGAAAACCTCCTATTGCTGTTTTTCAGAAATTATATCAGAAAGGAATAGACAAACAACTTATCAAAGATAAATTTGCGGAAATGGATGATGAAATCCAAAAATGAGTCAAAGCAAAAATTTTAAAAGAAGTACAAAAACACAAACAAAAAGCTGAACAAAAAGGTGAAGATATCAACCCAATGGATATCATCCAGAAAATTAGTAGAAAAGGATACAAGATTGATGATGTAATTAAGGCGTTGAAGGAGTAGATTACACCTCACCCGACCTCTCCTTAAAGGAGAGGAGATACATAGGAAAGCCCCTCTCCTGCGAACAAAGTGAGCGAATAAGGAGAGGGGTTTGGGGTGAGGTGTAAAACTGAAAGACTAGAAAAACACAAGAAATTTATTTCATATAATACAACTAAACCCATGGGAAAACGACACAGTATTGCTGCGAAAAAAGCAGCAGGAGATGCGAATAAAGCAAAAATGTATTCAAAAATTGGAAAACAAATCCAACTTGCAGCAAAAAAATGAGCTGACCCAAGTATGAATCCACAACTTGAACTCATGCTCCAAAAAGCAAAATATCACAATCTTCCAAGAGATGTTGTAGACAAGGCAATAAAAAAAGGTTCTGGACAACTCAAATCTGAGGATTTACAAGAAATTGTTTACGAAGGATATGGACCAGGTGGAGTTGCCCTCGTGATCAAAGCACTTAGTGATAACGTAAACAGAACAGCTCCCAACATCAAAACTATTTTGGGGAAAAGAGGTTGAGCTTTAGGAGAACCTGGGTCTGTGATCTGGCAGTTTAACGAAAACGGAGTTATCGTAGTAAACGGAACCTATGAAATGGTAAACGAAAAAGGGAATACCGTAAAAAAAATCACCCCCCTTGATCAAGATGCTTTTGAAGAATATGCCCTTGAATTAGATATCCTAGATATTGAATTTGAAGGAGAGTGAGCTGACCAAGTAGCGATCATCACAACCAGTAAAGATGCCTTTGCAGAAGTAAAGACACAACTTGAAAACGAAAAATATAATCTTACCGATGCAGAACTGCATTATATAGCAGGGAATACCTTAACCCTCAGTGATGAAGATAGTGAAAAACTAGCAGAACTTGTTGCAGATCTTGAAGAAGATGAAGATGTAGACAACGTATATCATAATCAAGCAGAGTAAGAATGACCTTCCTAACATTTTTTTGAAATATCCACATTGATGTAATCTATTTTGCCATCGCAAATGCACTAATTTGGGTAGTTATCAGCATTCGTCAAAAACAACTTCGTAAAAAATGATTGAGTAGTTTATGAATATCTATTTATGGTATGATACCGAGTAATTGCTGTAATCATTTCCAATTTATTGGGACTTTACCTCATCAAATTCAGAGGACTTTCAGAATTAGTAATCTATAAATTAGGAATTTCCATACTATTAGGTATCTTCGCTGATATCTTCTTTTTTCATATTCCATTTAGTTATTTCACAATCTTAGCTCTTATCTGCTTTTTTGTTGCATCAGTTTTATTAACAAAAAAAGATAAATCCCCAACAAATAAACACAAACACCTTTTAAGAGATTTAGGTATTATTACGATTATTTGATGACTAGGTATTTTTTGTTGAACAACCTATAAATTAGGATTAGG
>PDOX01000082.1 GCA_002746475.1 candidate division SR1 bacterium | reverse complement strand
AAATATAAATCTGGAATCAAAGAGTACGAACTCGTAAATTTCAGAAGATCAAATCATAAAACTTGCATCAACCAAGTACCAGCGGTATCATTGGGAGAACAAGTGAAAAAAGGTCAACTCTTAGCTGAAGGACCATGTGCAGAAGGCGGAGAATTGGCGCTTGGGAAAAACTTAAAAGTAGCGTTCATGCCATGGAAATGATATAATTATGAGGATGCGATCGTAATCTCAGAGAGATTGGTAAAAGATGATGAACTCACATCCATTCAAATTGAAGAATACGAAATTGAAGTATCAGATACGAAACTTGGCCCTGAAGAAACAACAAATGATATCCCAGGAGTTGCTATGAATAAATTAAAAAATCTTGATAACGATGGAATTATTAGAATTGGATCTATCGTAAAAGGAGGAGACATCTTGATCGGAAAAATCACTCCAAAAGGCGCAGGAGATCTGACTCCAGAAGAGAAACTTATCCAAGCAATCTTCGGAGATAAATCTAAATCGGTAAAAGATACTTCATTGTATATGCCATCTGGAAGTGAAGGGAAAGTTTTGAATGTTCTTGTTCTTGATGTGAAAAATGGAGATAATCTTATGGCAGGAGTAAAGAAAAAGATTAAAGTATATGTAGCAACAACAAGAAAAATTGAAGTTGGAGATAAACTTGCAGGAAAACACGGAAATAAAGGTATTGTATCTATCGTGGTACCAGAAGAAGATATGCCATTTGATAGGAACGGTGAAAGAGTTGATGTTGTGCTCAATCCACTTGGAGTAATCTCTCGTATGAATTTGGGACAATTATTTGAGGCACAGTTAGGAATGATTGCCAAAAAATTTGGAAAGAAATTCGCGGTTCCGTCATTTACTACCTTTGGACATGAAGAGTTGAAAGCGATGGTAAAAGATCTTGGAGTAGAAAAAGATCTTAAAGTAGATCTTTTTGATGGACAAACCGGAGAAATCTATCAACAAGAAGTGACCGTAGGATATATGCACTTGTTAAAATTGATCCACATGGTAGAAGATAAGATCCATGCCAGATCAGTTGGACCATATTCATTAATTACTCAACAACCACTTGGAGGAAAATCAAGACAAGGAGGGCAGAGATTTGGAGAGATGGAAGTGTGGGCATTGGAAGCATACTCTGCAGTATATACTTTGCAAGAAATGCTAACGGTAAAATCTGATGATGTCGTAGGAAGAAACAAGATGTATGAATCAATTATCAAGGGTGATGAAATTCATATCGGAGGGTTGCCAGAATCATTTAACTTGGTGACTCACTTATTTAAAGGATTGTGTCAAAATATCCAAGTATTAGATTATAGTACCCTAGAAAATATTCATTTTGAAAGAACTGAAAAAATCAAAGAATTAGGACTTTCAAAAATTATTAAGACACAAATCTCGGATTCAGATATTTTAGATGAAACAGAAAATCCAGATATGGAAGAAGAAGAAAAAGATGAGATTATGGATAATATTATTCATGATATGGATGAGTTTAATAGTGATGACTAACATATCACTTTAACAATACCTTCTGTTCTTACCCCCCTTGTATTTCCCCCTCGCAGGGGGGACCGAAACGAATATTCCTCCCCCTCGGGGGGAGGTTAGGTGGGGGAAAAACGATGAAGACTACAAAAAAAATAACGAGTTTTATTTTCAAAATAAAAACGAATGTTAAAATCTGATTTCAACAGTGTTATGGTAACACTTGCCTCTGTAGATGATATCAAAAA
>PDOX01000051.1 GCA_002746475.1 candidate division SR1 bacterium | reverse complement strand
AAGTTAGATGAAAGGTACAGTTGAAATGATTATTGAAATAAGTATATGGAGTTAGAATATGAAAAATATCACAATCTTGATCCAGAAAGAGTTGATACAGAGCTAGAAGATATGGTTAAAAGTTTTTATTACCCTGACTTCTAGCTTTTTTTATACTTTTATTTTTTTATTCAATAAGAAATAATAATGAAAAGAGTATGAATTTATGCAAGAGTTAGTACAACAGATAAAGGGCAAGACTTAACAACTCAAACCTTACCGTTAAAAGAATATGCAAAACAAAGAGGGCGAACAATCACAAAAGTTTATACTGACCAAATCAGTTGAAGCAAAGAAAAAAGACCGTGATTAGATGAACTGATGAATGATGCTTGTAAAAGAAAGTTTGATGTTGTGTTGGTGTTTAGGTTTGACCGTATGTCCCGTTCTACAAAACAGCTCATTACAACACTAGATACATTTAGAGAGAAAGGGTTAAAGTTTGACTATTAAGAGCAAAGAAACAAGGGAAAAAATTATGAAGACCAAAGAAATATGTGAGTAAAATAAAAATACAAGAATTAAGAAAAGCTTGATGTTCTATAAGAGATATAGCTAAAAAGATGAAAGTAAGTAAAAGCCTAGTATGAAGCATTTGTAAGGGGGAAGTATAAAGAAATATTGCTTGAATTTACTCCTTATATGAATAAAATTATATCAGTAAACTTTGATAAAAGCATTGTCCATAAAACCCTGAAAAAATGAGTATAAAAAACTTACTTTATACTTAGAACCAAAAAGAAGAAAACTTGTGTCCACAAAACAAATCTTTTAAAGACAAATATGTATTCTAAAATTTAACAACCTTTATTTAATATATTTAAGATGGAGAAGAAGAAACTAAAAGTTGCTGTCTATTATCGTGTAAGTAGTGATGAACAAGTAGAACAGTATTGAATACCTCTCCAAAGACATAAAATAAAAAGTTGGCTAAAATTTCACTCAGACGAATATGAATTGGCAGGGGAACAATACATTTATAATGAAAGTACCGAATCTGGAGTTAGTGGAAGACTCAGTTTTGATAAAAGACCACAAGGGGCTAAAATCCTTGCTGATCTTGAAACGTATTCTTTTTTTAATAAAAAACCTCCTTTTGATATTATAGTTGTGTATAAATTAGATAGATTAGCAAGAAGAGTTGGTGTTTTATATGATGCATTAAATAAACTTGAGAAATACGGAGTTACAATAGCTTCTGCAACTGAGAATTTTGACTTAAGAACTCCTTTTGGAAAAGCTATAGTTGGTATACTAGGTGTTTTTGCTGAATTAGAAAGAGATAATTTTATGGAAAGAAGTGCTGCTTGAAGAGAAGAAATGAAAAAAGCTGGTAAAATACAAAGTGCTACTTTTTGATATTATAAAGATGCAAATGGAGAACCAAGAACATATACAAAGGAAGCTGAAATAGTAAAAGAAATTTTCCATAAGTATACTTTAGAAGATGCCTCTGTAAGCGATATTTGTAATTATCTAAAAGAGAAAAAAATTCCAATTCCTGTACACTCAGCATTAAATAAACCTGGAGTTAAAGATATAAAGAAGAAAAAGAAAAAATTAGCGGCTAAATCTCCTTATAAATGGACTGATAAAACCATTAGAATTATTCTATCTAATGAATGTTATATAGGTAATTATTTTTATGACAAAACAACAGTAGATCCAAAAACGAAAAAAACAATAAAATTACCCAAAGAAAAATGGAAGAAATCTCCTACTGGTATGCCAATAATTATACCTGTACCTTTATTTAACAAAGCACAAGAAAAATTAGCAATAAAATCAGCAACAAAGAAGAAAGAGAAAACTACTCAATATCTATTATCTTGATTATTATATTGCGACCATTGTAAACACCATAGAGAAAAATATGAGATGTGTACACGACAATGAAAACCAAGTAGTGGTAGATGAAAGGAAATTTATCAATGCTATTGAAAAAGATCTGATAGAAATGATGCGAATAAAAAATGTAACTGTCTTCCTCTAAATAGAATAGACTTAGATAAATTAGTACTTTTCCATATTCTGCAATTATTAAAAAATCCAAAAGCAATCAAAACTATATTACAACAATGAGTACTTTTTAACAACACAAAAGAAGCATTAGAAAAAGAAAACAAACTTTTAATAGAAGAATCACTTAAATTAGAAAAGAAGCTTAATACACTAGAAAGATCTTTCTATACAGATACAGATATTACACTAACAGAAGAAAAATATCTAGAATTTTCAGATAAGTTATTAACTCAAAGAGATGCTATCAAAGAGAAGGTTGAAAGAAACTATAAATTAATGGAAAAAAGTATCAATACCGAATCGTATCTTCAAGTACTTAATGTCATTCATAATAGAGTCTTGAAAGAAGGCAAGGGTATATTTAATGATATTGAATCATTAAAGAAAATGCTTGAATATTTAGTAAAACGTATTGTAATTTTTTCAAAAGAAGATTGAGATAAAGTACCATGAAAGAAGACGAATAGACCTCAAGCTACACCATATAAGATTAAAATTGAATTAAAACTACCACAAGAATTTCTAAATATGTTTTTTGATTGATATACCCCACCTACAAAAAATAACAACTCTCCTCCAAAAAATAATATCCCTAGTTGAAATTGACCAGTAGCTAGTATAGTTGATAACAGTAAAAAAAATATACATACCAAAAATACTAGCTCTAATCAAAAATAATCAAGACTTCAAATATGAAATTTCTAAGCAATTTAGCTTATTTTTTTTAATTATAAAATTTTATTGTAAGATAGTATAAAAAAAAGTGTGATTTTTTTTGCATTATTTAAAAAATCTATTATACTTGGTAGTGCAATTTTATATGCTTAATAAAAAACACAATGGAAATTGGTATGTTGAAACTTCTTGGACTACTTCTGGTAATTATGTCAGTAGCTCCATTATTGAACTTTAAAATGTTCAGTAAAGCGATGAAAGAAGTAGAAAAACTCTACATCGTAGAAATGTTGATTTCTTTGTTTAGAGTTGTTTTAGGATTGGTAATTGTATTGTTTTTCAATGTATGGACTGGACCAATGGTATTAGTTACTGTCGTAGGATGGTTATCATTGGGAGTTGGAGTTGCAGGATTGCTTTTACCACATCAAATTATGGATGTACTTCCAATGTTAAGTAAAAGACCAACAACAGTAAAATTACTTTTGGTTATGGTTTTGGCTTTGGGATTATCTATGTCTTATCTTGGATTCTGTCCTATGTAGTATATTTGTAATAATAGGTAGTAACTATTGTAATACAAACACTATTTCTTTGTAAATATTTTATTTGTGGGAATAGTGTTTTTTTTAATATTTTAATATTGTATGGATTTTTATTTTTAAAAAAATATAACATATATATGTATTTATATAGAATGAGATAGATATTTATTATTTTATTTTTATGCCCTATTATTTTTATGCAAGTACAGATAGGAGAATCACGAAAAGGATTATTAGCAGACGAGTTTCAAAAACCTTATTTTGCTAAAATAAAAGATTTTTTAGTAGAGGAGAAACAAGCTGGGAAAGAAATTTTTCCATTGGGAAAAGATATTTTTAACGCCTTTGATTCCTGTCCTGTTGAAAAAGTAAAAGTGGTGATTTTGGGACAAGATCCGTATCATGGACTCGGACAGGCACATGGGTTATCATTTTCTGTGCAAAAAGGAGTGAGACAGCCACCTTCACTGAAAAATATTTTCAAGGAATTGGAAAGTGATCTAGGTATTAAAGCTCCTGAACATGGATGTCTCCAGCAATGGGCTGATCAAGGGGTGTTATTGTTAAATGCGTCATTAACGGTAAGGAGAGCAGAACCGATGTCGCATAGCAAGATTGGACGAGAACAGTTTACTGACGCAGTGATTAAGAAGCTCTCTGATAGTAAGGAGCATTTAGTATTTGTGTTATGGGGAGCATTTGCTCAGACCAAAGAGGAGTTAATTGATAGTGAAAAACACCTGATTTTAAAATCTACCCATCCTTCTCCGTTTTCTGCACATAGAGGATTTTTGGGATCTAAACCCTTTAGTAAAATAAATGCGTATTTATCTTCTGTTGGAAAAGAAGAGATAGATTGGAAGATAGATTAAAAAATTATATGAAATATTGATGTATTATGTATTACACGAGCATTCCTCCTACTTTTTCTTGGAGGCTATTTTTGATGTTTCCTAGTCATTCTAATCAGGGGTAGTGTTCAAAGAGTCGTTCTGCTCCTTCTTTTACTTTTTCTAAAAATCTCAGATCAGTTAAAATTTCTCGTGGAATATCGGTTTCTCCTGATTGCATGGTTCCTAAAATTTCTCCTGCACCACGATTTTGGAGGTCTAATTCTGCGAGTTTGAAGCCATCGTTGGTGTATTCCATATGTTGCAATCTTTCGTAGCTATCTCCTGATTTTTTTTTAGTTTCAAGGAAACAGTAGGATTGTAAACTATTTCTTCCTATTCTTCCTCTTAATTGGTGAAGTTGAGAAAGCCCAAATCTTTCTGCATTTTTAATCACCATGATAGTGGCATCAGGGATGTCTACTCCGACTTCGATCACGGTTGTAGAGACTAAAATATCGTATTTCTCTCCTTTGAAATCTTGCATAATTTGTTCTTTTTCTTTGGATTTTATTTTTCCGTGCATGAGTCAAACTCTGTCTACTATTTCTGGAAAGAGCTCTTTTACTGCTTGGTATTCTGTTAATGCAGATTTAAGGTCATCTAACTTTTCTGATTCTTCAATAAGGGGCGTAACAATAAAGACTTTTTGTTTTTGTTGAATTTTTGCAAGGATTCGGTGTTTGAGTTGTTCGTATTCTTTTTCGTTAATAATCTTCGTTTGGATAGGTTTTCTTCCAGCTGGAAGCTCATCAATAATACTGACTTCAAACTCTCAGAAAAAGGCAAGTGCCATAGATCTAGGAATGGGAGTTGCAGTCATCTGTAAAATATGAGGAGAACCGAATTTATGGAAAAAGGCTCTCTGTTTTACTCCAAATTTGTGTTGTTCATCGACAATAGCATACTGTAAATTATGAAACTGAATATCATCTTGCAAGACGGCATGGGTTCCTACGATAATATCTATTTTTCAGTTTTTCAAATCTTCTTTAATTTTTTCTTTTTGACTTGGAGGAATAGCTCAGGTTAAAAGTTCTATTCTCAGTCCTAAGGGGAGAAATAATTTTGCGAGATTTTTGAAATGTTGGTTTGCTAACACTTCTAGGGGAGCGAGGAAAACTGACTGTCCGTTAAATTTTTTGAAAATATATCGTGCAGCGATGGCTGCAACAATTGTTTTTCCACTTCCTACATCTCCTTGTAAGAGTCTGAGCATGGGTTTCTCTTCGTGGAAATTTTCAATAATGGTTTTGAGGGCTTTTTTTTGTGCGGTGGTGAGTTCAAAGGGGAGTTTTGCTAAGATTTCTTTGATAATCTCTCGATCTATTTCTTGTTGTGGGATATGTGTTATATTATGATTGTTGTTATTGTTATTATTTGTGATGTCTCCTTTTTGGTATTCTCGTTTGTTGAGGAGGGAGTAAAGTTGTATTCTGAGTAATCTATCAAAAAATACCCTATATTTTGCCTGTTTGTTAAGGTTCTGATTTTGTGGGTAGTGCATGTTTTTTATGGTGTCTTGGACAGACATGAGATTAAATTTTTCTAGAAATTCTTGGGGTAAATATTCATGAAAATAGTTTGGAATTTCTGGTAAAATTGTTCGGAGTTTCTTGGCAAATCGTGAAGGTTTGATTCCACTAAGTTCTGAGTAGACTGGGTAGATTCTTCATGCGTTGTAGGAATTACCCCCTGCCTTTCTTGCACCTCACCCCAACCCCTCTCCTTGTTCGCTCACTTCGTTCGCAGGAGAGGGGCTATACGATACTTCTCCTCTCCCTGTCTGTCCGTCAGGCAGGCTTCAAGGAGAGGTCGGGTGAGGTGTGTTACTCTCCTGATTTTGTGCCGGAGAAACTTCGGGATGAGAAAATACAAATTTCCCATATTTAAACTGTGGTTTTCAGATAATAATATATCGTTTTTCTTTTTCTATTTTACTGGCAAGAAATCCTGAATTGAAAATACTGATTTTCCCTTGATGTCAAAGTTCGTCTATAAAGGTAATATCATAAATATGCTTTCTTCATCTAGGAATGAATTTTTTTTCAGTAATAAATCCTTTCACAGCAACAGATTCTTTGCTTCAAATTTCTAGTTGTGAAAGATTCAGAATATGTTCTCTATCTTCGTAGGTTCTCGGAAAATATTCTAGCAAATCTTTTGGAGTCTTGATATTATTTGCTGCGAGAATATCAATATATTTTTGCGTTGTTCTGAGTAATGCTCTTAAATCTGACATTATTTTCCTATACTATAAAGATAATTTTTATATACTAAAAAATACTAAAATTTAGTGAAATAGCAAGGGAGTTTTTAAAAAAATTTTTAATAATATCTTCTTGCAATTATGAGGAGTATATGTATTTTTATATTGTTTTATTCCTATATTTTTTTGTTATGACTAGAATTTCTCTTTTCACTCAAACTCAAAACTTACAAGCAATCATCAAAAATAATCCCAATCCTCAAAAAATACCTCAAAATGAGAAACAAGAATCTACCCATATTTCGCATATTTATCAGGAGTTTATTGACTGTATCAAGGAACATAATCATCACTATTACAATCTTTCAGATTCAGTCATTTCAGACCAAGAGTATGATGAGCTTTTTGCGTATCTTAAAAAAATAGAGGAAATTTTTCCTCATCTGATTTCTAGTACCAGTCCTACCCAGAGTTTACAAGACCAATTAGAAGTACAGACAGCATTCAAAAAAGCAAAACATATCTTTCCTATGATATCATTGGAAAATAGCTATTCACAAAATGATATTGTGGAGTGGATAGAGAGAGCTGAGAGAGGGTTAAGTAAATCACCTCACCTTCTAAAAACAGACCTCCCCTTGAATCCTGAAAATAGACCCCTCAGCCCCGACAAATCGGGGCAGCTCCCCTCCAAGGGGAGCCTTCTCGCTTCGGTCCCCCATAGGAGGGGGAAATGAAAGGGGGGTCTTATGTGAGAGCCTGCCTTGTCGGAAGACAGGGTCCCTGCGAAGCAGGGGGTGGGGTCTGATGTACAAGAAGATAAACAAGAAGTAACTTTCCTCCTTGAACCAAAATTTGATGGAATTAGTATAGAAGTTATTTATGAAAATTGAAAATTTGTCCAAGCAATTACTCGTGGAGATGGAATCCAATGAGAAGATGTGACAGAAAATGCAAAAACCATTACTTCTATTCCTAAAACATTAAAAAATACTGATACAGTTCCTTGAGATGTTTTGAAATGAAAAATAAGTTTCAGAGGAGAAATCCTAATTAGCAAAACAAAATTGAATGAAATTAATCAGGAGAGAGAAGCCCAAGGACTAAAAATTTATGCAAACACGAGAAATCTTGCCTCTGGGAGCATGAAACAGCTTGACCCAAACATCACCGCACAGAGGCAATTGATCGCCTATATGTACGAGGCCTATGGATTTGAGAATACCCATAATCTGTATACTTTGCAAGATTTTTGATTTAATCAGGATTTAGTAAAACTTTCCTTGTTTCAAGATCAAACCTATACCCAAAAAGACATCTTGGAAAAAGTAGCATATTTCTCTGATCCAGCACAGCAAAAGCTGATTCATGACTGTGATATTGAATTTGATGGACTGGTAATAAAAATCAAAGATGCTCAACAGAGAAAAATATTAGGATCAACAGCCCATCATCCCAGACGAGCTATCGCCTATAAATTTCCCGCCCAACAAGTTGCAACTCAAATTACTTCCGTTGATTTTCAAGTCGGAAGAACAGGAATCATCACCCCTGTTGCAAATTTACAACCCGTGCAACTTTCAGGAGCAACGCTCAGTAGAGTTTC
Source organism: candidate division SR1 bacterium (assembly GCA_002746475.1). GTDB lineage: Bacteria > Patescibacteriota > Gracilibacteria > Absconditabacterales > Absconditicoccaceae > PDOX01. Next base: position 1,312 of record PDOX01000051.1, on the reverse strand, counting down.
TCTCCATAATTTTGATTTTATTGCAGAAAAGGATATTCATCAAAACGATTGGGTGCGATTGCAGAGGAGTGGAGAAGTGATCCCTTACATTGTTGGAGTTATAACAGACAGGAGAGATACTGTCCCCCAGTCCCAAACAGACCTCCCCTTGAATCTTGAAAATAGACCCTTCAGTCCCGCAAAGCGGGACAGCTCCCCTCCGAGGGGAGCCCTGAAAAAAGTTTGTGAAAAGCCTCCCCTTGGAGGGGAGGGGGATCACGAAGTGGTGGAGGGGTTAATCCTCCCCCCAACCCATTGCCCCTCATGTAAAACTTCCCTCAGTCATGAAGAGATGCACTATTTCTGTAGAAATCCACAATGTCCAGCTCAACTGGAGCAAAGGGTGATCTGGTTTGTTTCAAAAAATGCAATGAATATCGAGGGGATTGGAGAAAGTATCGCGAAAATTCTCGTAGAACAGAAAATCGTGACGAATATTTTTGATATTTATAAACTGCTAGAACCAGAAACACTATTTATTGTTCGTAGATTTCCGTGATTTGCAGAAAAGAAAATTTCAGAAATTCAGAAACAACTGAATAAATCAAAAAATATCCCTTTGTGGAGATTGATCAATGCTTTGTGAATTGGAGGAATTGGGAAAAAAATCGCCCAAGATATTCAGAATTATTTGGAAAACTTACCAGACTATGAAAATACTTGGGAATATATCGCAAAACAGTTACAAGATAGGGAACTTGTCGCGAATATTTACGGAATCGGAGAGAAAATTATTGATAATATCGTAGATTTCTTCCAAACCCAAGCTGAAATGCTAACGAAAATTACAGAATTAAAATTTGAATTTACAGACCCACCCTTGACCCGCAAGGCGGTTTGAAATAAAGGGGGAAATGGGGGGATTTGAATACCCTGAAAACCATCAGAAAATTTTTCATTTTCTATCACCTGAACCTTCCCCATTTCAAGACCACAAATTACTGAAAAACTAACATCATTAGGATACGAGTTTCACGCTAGTCCAAAAAAATCTACTAATATCATGCTTATTTGAGAAAAAGCTGGCTCTAAACAAGCCAAGGCGGAAGAACTAGGACTTGAAATCTTAAATACTTGGGAACAAATCACAGCAAAATTCCCAGCATTAAGAGAACTTGAAATATCAAAGGAAAACAGTAAAAAAGAATGACCAGAGCAAAGAGGATTATTTTAATTAAAAATATTGATAAAATGAAATTACTCCATTTAACAACTTGATGAACAATTTCATGAAATGTTCCTGAATATCAGGAGATAGAAAAGATAGCAAATA
>PDOX01000006.1 GCA_002746475.1 candidate division SR1 bacterium | reverse complement strand
ATAATTAGGTAATATATTTAATGTTATCATTTTTTTGAGAGATTTTGCTATATAACTATCAGGATTTTGTTTTACTATTGTTTCTATGCTTACTCGTGAAAAATCTGAAACTTCTTCTGTTTGGAGATCAATATTAGTTTCTTCTGTCTGAAAAATATACATAAAATCATGATGATAGTGTTGTTGTTCATTTTTTTTAGTATTTTCTGGAATAAGATGAGATTCTATGAATAGAGGAATTCAATTTTCCTCATGTCGATGATGAAATTTTAAGGTATTTAATCATGTTTCTTCTTCTGCTTCTCTACGTGCAGCTTGTACAATTGAATGATCTGACTCTTCTACATGTCCACCTGGTTGCAAGTACATATTCAAAAAATTATGAAAGACTGTTAATACTTTATCTTTATTTAAAATAAGAGCATTAGCAACAATATGCCCTGTAAAATTTTTACGATCAAATATATTCTTTTTTTGTTCTATTTGTTGTTCTAATAATTTAAGATTATCCCTATCTTCAGGAAATTTTTTCCAATACGTATTGATTATTTTTATTGTTTCTGATTGCATTCTATATTCTTTTTTCAAAATAAAAGATAAAAAATAAAATATAAAAGCTATCTTCGTTTATTACAAATATGAGTTGCTTTTCAATCTTTCATTGTATAACCTCGGCAAATCTGACTATTAATTTTTTGGGTAGCAATATTTATCGTAAATTTATAGGCATCAATACAATATTGATTGGCTTCTCATTTACAAGATTGTAAAATAATACTATTTTCTTCCTCTCATTGGGTGATAATTTGAGGAGTCGAATCAGTAGTATTAAGAAGTTTAAAGGTGCTAATTTCTCCTATTTTATCTCCCATAAACCCTCTATTCATTTCTAATTTTATTGTGTTGATATTTTTTAGATTCCCTATCATCGTTAAGACTTGTGTATATTTAGTATTTTTGCACTTTGTATTTTCTAGAAGATTATTTCTGTAAGGATAGGATGTGTTCCCAGATAAGTAATAAAATTGTATAGTATTAGGAGAAATAGCAATGTTATATTTGTTTGGAAGAATTTTTGTTAATTTGTCTCAGATTTTTGTTGTAATCTTATTACTTCTCCTCGCATTATCTACAAAAGTATTGATTTCTTTTGTAAGATACATTCCACATTCTATTCCTGCTGATTGTTGTTTAGAAAAATTTCCACTTGAAAGAAAATTGACACCTATTCCAATAAGAATCGTTATAAGAACAATAACAACAACGAGCTCAACAAGGGTAAGTGCTTTGAAATTAGTTATTTTTTGCATATTCTTTTTGTTATATAATTAATATATTACTCAAATTCTCCAAAAATTTGAAAAGGTTGAATTTTTAATTATCTAATAACTTAGATAAATAATATTATCTCTTTAACTATTTAATAATGGTCTTACCACATATTTGTAATTATCCTGATTTTGGTCCATGATGATAATAGGTTTTTGAGAATCTACGATATTAAACACAAGATTTTCAGAAGTAATATGCTTAATAAAATCGGTGATATATTTTCCATTGATTCCAAAACTACTTGGTTCTCCTTCAATAATAGCTGGGATTGTTGTTTTTCCTTTTCATTTATCAGTTTTTCCAGAAGAAATTGTGATACTATCTTCATCGGTATCTACTTGGATGAAATTATTGATATCTCTAGTCAAAATTCCAATTTTTTTGATCGCTTTCTCACATTGAGCTTTGTCTAAAATTATTTTTCCATTAAATTGGGTTGGCATAATTTCCTCTTTTTGATAGTCTGGGAAATTCCCTTGAATCAAAAGTGAGGTTGCTAATATTTTCATATTATCTGCTTCAAAAGAAAATGCAATGAGATTATTTGAATATTGGATATTGATATCATTAGCCTCTTTTTCTATACTATAACTTGCAATATTTGCAATATCATTGATCGCTACTTTTGGAATCACAAGCTGAAATGGATCTGCATTTTCTGCAGATTTAATTTTAAATTCTACCAATCTAAAAGAATCAGTTCCAGCAAAGACAATCGTATCTGCATCATTTTTCACGAGAACTCCCGTTAACACTGGGCTGAAACTTTTTTCTGTAATGGCATATTCAACTTTTTTTACTCCTTCGTGAAAAGTATTTGCATCTAACGTAATACTATTTTCTTGTGGCATATCAGGGAGAGCAACATATTCGCTTGCAGGGATTCCGTTAATTTCAAAAGTATCTTTTCCTGCAGAAATTGTCATCACGTAATTTTGTTGTTCAACGGTAATTTCGGTTTCCGGTTGCTCAATAGTTGAAATAATATCACTCAACATTTTTGCATTTACAGTAATTGCACCTTCTAGTTTAATTTCACATGGAAGTTGAATTTCTACGTATTTTTCCATATCGGTTGCTCTGATTGTGAGCGTATCTATAGAAGCTTTCATATAGATGTTTTGTAAGATTGGCAACGTTGCATTTTTAGAAACAAATCTGCTTGCAATATCCAAACTTTCAATAAGTTTTTTCGTTGGTAATACGATTTTCATTGTACAAAATATTAAAAGAACTAAAAAATTATACTTTTTTACACCTTATCATACTTATATATAATTATGTGTAAAGATAAATCAAGAGAAAGGAAATATTTTTTAACAACACTACAAATACTAACTCTATAATAACCTTCATTGTTAAAAAAACTCTCCCCTTTTATCAGAGGAGAATGTATCAAAAACTGAATAATATAAAATTTTAAAAGACAGGTAATATAACAGATGGAGCTTTACAAATTTCATTATTAGGATTACAATCCATTGGTATCTCTCATGCATGAATAGTTTTTTGATAAGAAGTCTGTCCATGACTATCATCATCCATATCCCAATCCAAATCACATACAAAATCTTCATTTATTTTTCCAATACTATAATAGATATTATACTCAAAGTAAGGATGTAATCTACGATGCCAACTATTATCCCAAAAATGAGACTCTCGATATCTATATGCCCTTGCATTAGTAAATCAAAACATAGTTCGTTTTTTCAATTTTTTACCACCAAAATTACAACCATCATCATCTTTACAATATCTCACGCATGGATCTCATACACTCTTCTTGGTTTTTACTGGTATAGCATATATTTTTACATATGGTTCAAAATTTTCTTTACATCTATTGTTTCGAAATGAATATCATCATCTTATACCATCCTTCTTATGGTCATCATCCAAACTAGAGAAAAATCCTTCTTCTAATTCTCTAATTCCTCATATCTGATTTACAAAATCTGGATCTGTTCCGTAAAAACCTGGACAAGTTCATTCTTCATTCTGCTCACAACATTTTGCTACTACTTGAATTTTATATGAGAATATTGTTGTTTGAGTCTGAGGTTTGTTCCCTATTGCATTTACAAGTGAAATATATTTTTCTTTATCAAAAGTATTTCCTTCAATCATTTTTTGTTTATCTAACCCTCCACTATCACTACTACAATGTTCTGCGCGTATTCCTACTCTTTCACATTCCTCCCTATTTTTTTCTTTACGCAGCTGTTCTTTTTTTTCCTTCTCTCTTTTTTTCCTTGCTTCTTCTTGTCTCTTTCTTCTCGCCTCTTCTTCCTTCCTTTTTTTCTCTTCTTCCTGCTTTTTCTTAGTTTCTTCTTTCATAGCTTCCCAATCGTTATAATCTCTTATTTCACCACTACAGTCTTTCGGATTAGAAAACCAACAATCTATAATTTTCTGAGAAGTTTTATTATATAATGGTAATTGAGGACCATCAAGACTAGCCGGAGGAACAAGACATGGACAGGATTTTCATTCATTTAACTCAATACCTTCTGATAGTTGACCATACTGCTCACTAAATGCTTTTTTACTCTCTGTTTTTAATTTTCCTTCCTCCTGTGATAATAAGATTTGATTAGCATTTTCTCATTCAACAGTTCATGAAATACCTCTATTTTCTCCCTTATTCCAATAGAGTATCCCTCATACTCCTACTATTCCAGCCAATGCCACAATAGCTAATACCTTCCATGTTCTTCCCATGTTTTATTTTTTTTAATAATTAAAAAAGACACCATAACCTCTGGTGCCGATAAAATAATAGTGACAATGCTTTACGAAAAAGTATTTCCCGCTAAATATTTTTCCAAAGACTATGATGTCTTTTTATATATCTAACAGGAAAAACTGTACTTTTTCTACTTTTTACAATATCAAAACATTACATTATACTATTCTATCGGCAACATCCATTTTATCAAAAACACTTCATATTGCAAGAGAAAGTCTTGAAAAAAATAGAAGGATTTTTACACTATATATATACGTATTACAATACTAACATATTTTATTTCCTATGTGTTTTCAAAGTGGTTACCAAAAAAAGGAGAAGAACAAGAAGAAGTAAAAAATCAAAGATAATTATACTCAACAAATATAATATAGGATGGGGACTCATATTATTATGATTTCTCTATTTTTTTTCATTTGCATTAGCACAATCTTCTCCCGTATTCAAAATTTTGACAGAATATGCAAGTATTGCTTTTGGGTGAATTGGATTAAATATTTTCTTTGGACTTGCTATTGTTTGTGGTTTTGTTGTTCTTTTCAAAGAATACCTCATGAAAACAATTATTAAACAATCAATTTTGTTTATGCTCTTCATTTCTGCAATTCTTAATTTTGAAGTCATCAATAACTGGACAACATTATCTACCAATACAAATAAATTCAAAGAATTATGAGGATATATTTCTCGACCAATTCTCTGGATATTGAATAATATGTTTGGTGGACAAGCAAATGCTATAAAAATCCTGATCGTTATCTTATTTATTTTGCTAATTATTTGGATTCTTTATTCTCGAAATATTAGCCTACCCAAATTTGAAATTGAAAAATACGCAAGACCTCAATCAAGCAGTAAAAAAACAGAAAGTAAATCAAAGACAGTAAAACCAACAAATACTTCATCATCAAACCGCAAAGAAAACTCTCAGCAACAAATCATATCGTCAAACCAACCAAGCTCTTCAAAAAATAATATTTTGAAAAGCATCATAAAAGATAAAATTGAACAAAAAGAAAAAGAGCTAGAAATCAAAAAAAGACCGAAGATTCACTTTTCAGGAGACAAACCAACGTTCTCAGAAAATCTCATCAAAAAAGGACAAGGGAAAGTAGCACTCCCAGAAAAATTTCTCATAGAAAAATCTGACGGATTACAAAAAAAACTCACAGAATTTAATGTTCCTGTAACGGTTGAAGGATTTGATATCGGACCATCAATTATTCAACTCAAAGTAAAACCAGATACTGGAATCAAAATTGCTAATATTGAAAATCTTGCTAATGATATCAAACTCTCTATGAGAGCAAAATCTCTGAGAATTGTTGCACCAATTCCAGGAACAGAATATGTTGGGATTCAAATTCCTAACCCAAATCCTGTAATGGTAAAACTCAGCGAAATTCTAGAATCAACAGAATTCCAAAATAAAGTAAAAAAAGATTATCAAGAAAAAAAATGAAGCACGGTATTATCATTAGGAAAAGGGATAGATTGAGATATCATTGTAAAATCACTTGATGAAATGCCACATCTTTTGATTGCGGGAGCAACAGGATCAGGTAAATCTGTTGGAGTAAACGACTTTATCTTGTCACTGATGTATCAAAATACTCCATCAGAACTTAAATTTCTCATGATTGACCCAAAACAAGTAGAACTAGAAATGTATTCTGGTCTCCCATATATGCTCGGACCAATTGTATCTGACTCTGAAAAAGCATTAAAGCTTCTGAAACGATGTGTCCTAGAAATGGAAAGAAGATATACTATCCTCAAAGAAAAAAGAGTAAAAACTATCGTAGAATACAACGAAAGACTTATCTCAGACAAGATGTATAGAATCGTTGTAGTAATAGACGAGCTCGCAGATATGATGATGCACAAAAACAAAAAAGAAGTAGAAACCTGCATCAATCGTATCGCTGCAAAAGCCAGAGCCGTTGGAATTCATCTTGTTCTTGCAACCCAAAGACCATCTGTAAATGTAATTACTGGACTAATCAAAGCGAACATCCCAACAAGAATTGCTTTCGGTGTTGTGAGTCAAATTGATAGTAGAACAATCTTAGGAGGAAAAGGAGCAGAAGATCTTTTAGGAAAAGGAGATATGCTCTATATGGATCCAAAGACAAAACATCCAATCAGAATCCAAGCACCGTTTGTCTCTACATCAGAAATAGACAGAATTGTGTCAACATTAAAAAATAAATATATGCAAGGACTTTCAGAAGATGATATTTATCATCCAGAAATTATCCAAGCACTTGAAGATAAACTAGAAACCTTATCCTCTGCAACAGGAATCTGAGGAAGTGGATGAGGAGATGAAGAACTTGTTCAACAAGCCATCCAAATCATCTCTCAAAGCAGAAAAGCATCAGCAACAATGCTCCAAAGAAAACTTAATGTAGGATTTGCAAGAGCTGCAAGAATTATGGACATCTTAGAAGAAAGATGAGTAATCTGACCACAAGACTGAGCAAAACCAAGAGAAATTTTGATTTAATTATATTACTATGTCAATCAATAAAAAATACCAAGATTATATTTATATTCTTCCCTTTATTCTGATCTTTATTTTTCTATTAATAGAAAATATTTCTTTTATGAATACTGAAGAATATAGAAAAGTTTCTCCGTTTGCAAAACTAGAAAAAATCACAGCATTGCCTGAAATACAACAAAATATTGATTTATATAGTAATACCTCATTGCAAAAATATGTTTCAGAAGAAACAAAAGTACCAAAAGAATACATCCCTCCCCTACTCAAAAAAATAGAGAGTGAACTGATAAAATTTAATCCCAATGAAAAACACCAACTTGTTCTCCAAGCAAAAAATGGACTAGAAGCACTTTCAGAAAAATTCTACCAAACATTCAAAGCTAAAAAACATAACTATTATATCTATATCAATAGTAGTTATAGACCACGAACTGCACAATATTATCTTTTAAAAGAAGGATGTAGTAATGCTAGATGTGCAAGTATTTGAGCAAGCGAACACCAACTGGGATTAGCTGTAGATCTTGCAATATGGAAAAAAGATAAAACAAGGTGAGAAGACAAGATAGCTCTGAAAGGAGAACATCTTACTCGAATGAAAAAAAATGCTTACAAATACGGATTCATCAATACCTATCAAAAATGAATAACTATAGATGGGAAATTCAAAGAAGCACGACACCGAAGATATGTAGGAATAAAACTTGCAAAATATTTACATTACAAAAAATTAAGTTTTTCTGAGTTTTACCAATTACAACAAAAATAGAGGCTTAATAGTAAAAAAAGAATAAATAATTAACTAATAATTAATCATCAATTAAATAATCAGCATTATTTTTATCTCCCCTATCTTCCATTCGCATTTCTCTTTCTCTCACTTTCAGTGAGATAGATTTTTCTCAATCTAATATTTTCAGGGGTAATCTCTACATATTCATCAGGTCAGATATAAGATAACGCATCTTCCAAGGTCAAATTTTTAATTGGATTCAAGAGCATGTTTTCATCTTTTCCCCCCGTTCTTACACTCGTTTGCTGTTTATTTTTTGTTAAGTTTATCATAATATCACCAGGTTTTGCACTTTCTCCAACAATCATCCCTTCATAAATTTCTGTTGCAGGTGGGATAAAAAATACCCCTCTGTCTTGAAGTTTAAACATCGAATATTTCATACTCTTTCCATTGGACTGACTGATCAATCCTCCAACATTCCTTTTTGGAATTTCTCCTTTATAAGGCTCATAATGTGAAAAAGAACTATACATCATTCCTTCTCATTTTGTCATCAAAACAAATTCCCCTCTAAATCCAAGCAACCCTCTCGTTGGAACCTCAAATTGCAAGGTGGTCTGTCCATGATGGGTTTGCATATCCGTCATCTGCCCTTTTCTATTAGACAACAACTCAATAATCGTTCCAGATAATACTTCATCTACATTTACAACCACCTGCTCAATCGGCTCTTGTCTACTTCCGTCTACTTCTTTGAAAATCACTTGGGGAGCAGAAACTTGTAATTCAAAACCTTCTCTCCTCATGGTTTCAATCAATACTGACAAGTGCAATTCTCCTCTTCCAGATACTCCAAATCTATTTCCTCATTTTTCAAAATTCACTTCTAATCCTACATTGGTTTCCAACTCTTTTTGTAATCTCTCTAAAATATTTCTCGAAGTCACGAGTTTCCCCTCTCTCCCAGCGAATGGTGAATCATTCACGAGAAAATCCATCTCCAAGGTCGGAGCATCAACTTTGATCGGAGCAAATGGTTCAGTTCATTCGACCCCTATCGTCTCTCCAACGAAAATATCAGAGATTCCAGCAATGGTCACGACATCACCACATTTTGCCTCCTGCGATTCTACCCTAGAAAGCCCAAGCGTCGTAAATAATTTTGAAATTTTTCCTTTTCTCTTGTTTCCTTCATTATCAAAAATCACAACTTCCTGTCCTGTCTTCGCCGTTCCTTCATACACTCTTCCAACTCCAAGTCTTCCAAGATAATCATCATAGGCCAAATTTACCACTTGCATACGGAAAGGTTTCTCGCTATGATTTGGCGCTTCTGGAACTTTATCCAAAATCAAATCAAAAATAGGCGTAATATCTCAACTTTTCATCGCCTCTTCCTGATCTTCCAAATTTGCAAACGCAATTCCATTTTTTGCACTTGCATACATAATAGGAAATTCTGATTGTTCATCAGTAGCCCCCAGCGTGATAAACAAATCAAATAATTCATCAACTACCCATTCTGGTCTTGCACTTGGTTTATCAATTTTATTAATCACAACCAAAGGTTGTAGTCCTAATTCTAAGGATTTTTTCAAAACAAATTTTGTCTGAGGCATTGGCCCTTCGTAGGCATCAAC
>PDOX01000005.1 GCA_002746475.1 candidate division SR1 bacterium | reverse complement strand
CGTATCAACCTCCCTAATATTCGCCAAAAATTTATTTCCAAGCCCTTCACCTTTACTCGCACCTTTCACCAGTCCCGCAATATCTACAAACTCCGTCGTCGCATAAATAATTTTTTTCGTATTAGAAATCTTAGAAAGCACCTCAATTCTTGGATCTTTCACATCTACAATCCCAACATTCGGATCAATCGTACAAAATGGAAAATTCGCAGCATCAGCAGCATATGACTTCGTCAAAGCATTAAACAATGTAGACTTTCCAACATTCGGCAATCCAACAATTCCAACTTTCATTTAATAATTTATGTAAGTAAATAATACCCCTCCCTAACCCTCCCCCGAGGGGAGGGAATTATAATGTCCCCCCTTCAAGGGGGGATTTAGGGGGGTATAACACCCAACAGTATACAAAACAGCAAAAAAATAGCAAGAGGAAAGCTAAAAATCAAGAAAATTAAAATAATTTCCCCTTGAATTTTTTCCTCATTTCCCAAAAATAAAATAACTAAATTTTATTATTTATATTATTTTTCCAATGCTTCAAGAACCAAATTATATCAGAGAAATTAGCCAAGAATATAATTTTCAAACTTCACAAGTAGAAGTTGTATTAGATTTAACCAATGAGGGCGCGACCGTGCCGTTCATCGCTCGTTATAGAAAAGAAAAAACTGGAAATCTTGATGAAGATGAAATCAGAAATATCTTAACATTAAAAACGAAATTAGAAAATCTTTATGAAGCGAAAAAAACCGCGATTAATGGGATAGAAGAGCAGGACAAGATGACACCTGAACTAATGGAAAATATCCTAAAAGCACAGACGCAAAAAGAAGTAGAGGAAATCTATAAACCCTACAAATCAAAAAGAAAAACGAAGGCAATGATTGCCATAGAAAATGGATTTCAACCTTTTGCTGATCTAATCAAACAGAACAAAGAACTCACAAAACACACCCCTGAATTAGCAGAAGCTTTGCAAATTTTTTCTTTTGAAGGAATTTTAGAATGATGCCAAGAAATTATTGCTGCTGAAATCTCTGCTAACGCAGATTTAAGAGCTTCGCTTATCAAAAACTTAAATAAAACGGGAAATATTAGCTCAAAATATAAAACTGAAAAATCCCTAGAAAAACTTAATGACAAAGACAAACAACAGATCCCTAAATTTGAAATTTATTCAGACTTCATCAATCCTATTCGCCTATTAAAACCCTACCAAATTCTTGCACTAAACAGAGGAGAAAACCTAGGAATATTGAATGTTAAAATAGAAAAAGAAGCAGAGCATTCCCTTGCAATACAAGAGCAGTACGCGGAGATATTACAAGTACTGTCAAAAAACAGACCTCCCCTGTATCCCCTCCTCCAAGGAGGGGCCGAAGCGTGAGAGCCTCCCCTCGGAGGGGAGGTCCCTGCGGAGCAGGGGGTGGGGTCTGTATTCATCCCTCAACTCCAACTTGCTTTCAAAAAAGGATATGATGCATTATTTTCATCCGTAGAAAATGAAATCAGAAGCACTTTATCAGAACTTTGAGAAGATGATGCGATCGCGACCTTCCAAATCAATCTCAAAAGATTACTCATGACCAAACCTGAATATGGAAATAAGATTCTTGCGATAGATCCATGATATGCTGCTGGATGTAAAATTGCAATTTTAGATGAGCTTGGAAATCCACAAGCATTTACAAAAATCTATCTCCATAGAACCCAAGAAGCCAAAAATATTATCACTGATTTACTCGAAAAACATAGACCAGATGTTGTCATCATAGGGAATGGAACAGGAAACAAAGAAACGATTGACCTCGTCCAAGAACTCACTGATACGGACATCTATATTGTGAATGAATCAGGTGCGTCAGTATACAGTGCCAGTAAAATCGCCCAAGAAGAATTTCCAAAACTTGATTCCCTTGATAGAGGGACGATTTCTATTGGAAGAAGATTTATTGATCCCTTATCTGAACTTGTGAAAGTCCCTGTTGGAAGTATTGGCGTTGGACTATATCAGCATGATGTTCCAGCAAAAAAACTTGAAGAAAAACTTGGAAATGTGGTTGAAGATGTGGTGAATCTCATTGGGATCAATGTGAACAATGCATCAAGCTATGTGTTAAATTATATTTCTGGTATTGATAAAAGACTGGCAAAAAAAATCTATAACAACAGACCCTATGCCTCAAGAGAAGAACTGAAAAAACAAATGTCTGATAAAACCTATGAACAAGCGATTGGATTTCTGAGAATTCCAGAAAGTAGTGAAAAACTAGACAATACCGACATCCACCCAGAACAATATGCAGTAGCAAAATACATTTTAGAAAATTTTACCAACAAAACCACTGGTCATCCTGAGTGAAACGAAGGATCCACTACTCAACAAATGGATTCTTCCCCCAATATCTTGGGGTCTGAATGACATATTCGTGATTTTTTCACCTCTCACCAGGAAGAACTACAAAAATTATACCCCGATACTAATAGAGATACCATTAAATTTATTCTTTCATCATATAACGAAGCAGGAAAAGAAAAAAGGATAATCTCAACCCACAAAAAAGCAACCCCAAGCAAAGATATTTCAGAAATCCAAGAGGGAGATATTGTCCCAGGAATCGTGAAAAATGTCGTAGCATTTGGTGCTTTTGTAGATATTGGACTCAAAAATGATGGGCTTGCGCATGTTTCTCATATCGCAGATACCTTTATCAAAGATCCTAATGATTTCTTACAAGTTGGACAAGATGTTCAAGTAAAAGTGTTATCTATTGATGAAAAAACTTGAAAAATTCAATTAAGTATCAGAGAAGCGAAAGGGGAGTAGAGTAGAAAATTTTTAATAAAAACAATAATATAAAAAAGGTATCCTATATTCTAAGATACCTTATTTTTTTACTTAATAAGAATATAACGATAATTCCTGTTATATCCCAAAACAATTGATCCCATTGAAAACAATGTCCATCAATCAGTAAGTATTGTCCAGATTCCCACACAAGGCATACTGCTAAATATGTTATGAAGGGATAAGATGTACTTTCTAATTTTCTTCCTGCAAGAAGTAGTAAATATGGTCCATACATTCCTGCCATAAAATGATGGATATATCTATTTTTTAATAGATCAATACCAAAATCGTATACTGCATAAGATATAAACCAAAACGCAAAGAAAGAAAATACCCATAAACAAATACTTACTATAACAAATTCCATAAACTTTTTCATTTTGTATATGTGTTTTGTTTTTCCTACTCTATAAGCTTTTCGGATTCCGCTTTATACACTATATTACATGTGTATAATATATATAAATAAAAATAATAAAAAGTCAATATAAAAAAATTTAATAAAACTTTATTGAAAATCAACGAATTATACCCTCTACATCTTCTTCCACCAAAACGCGCATTCATCAGCGCCATTATACACTCTTTTCTTAGACCATTTTTTCATATCTAAATTTTGCTCAAAATCAAAATATGAACTAATAACTCAACCTGAAACTCCATTTTGAGCTAAGATATCTGCTAATTTCTGATAGAGGAGTGCTAACGACTCACTCTGAATCCTTTTTCAATACGGAGGATTAGTCACAATACAGATGTTTTCAGTTTCACTATTCCCATTTTCATTCCCACTTTCACAGAAATTCTTTTTATAATCAGCAAGATCCATTCTCAAGAAATCTTCACAGGCAAAATGAATCGTATCTTCAACCCCAGCATTTCTTGCATTCTCAAGAATGATTTCTTCCATATGAGGATTGCTATCACACCCGATAATCATATATTTTCCATCAAACTGTTGCTTAACAGCTTCTTTTCTTATTTGAGCAAATAATTCAGCATCAAAGTCCGAAAAACTTTCAAAAGCAAACCTTCTCTGCAATCATGGAGCAATATTTCTTGCTATCATTGCAGCCTCTATCAACAACGTCCCCGATCCACAAAACGGATCAAGTAAAGCATGCTTAAATCTCCATCCAGAAAGCAACACCAACCCCGCTGCTAAATTCTCCTTCAATGGGGCTTCTCCCGTTGCTGTTCTCCAACCTCTTTCATGTAAACTTGCCCCCGAAGTATTGATAAATACCTGACAATAATCATTTTCTAAATGGATGTAGATAGCTGTTTTAAGAAATCACCCACTACCTCCCTCTGTACAAGACCCCTCCGTCCTGCGGACACCTCCCCTACAAGGGGAGGCTTTTCGCTTCGGCCCCTCCTTGGAGGAGGGGATCAAGGGGAGGTCTGTTTGATATGGAGAAGTCTGTAAACTTGAAATCACCGCCTTATGCGCTACTGACTGAATTGTTCTCATACTATGAAGTTTTGAATTTTTAGTCACTACTTGCACAGAAATATCATCAGAAGTATGAATATGCTTCCCCCAATCAACTGTTGCAACAACATCATATAACTGATCAAAATTTTCAACCTTTTTTTCAGCCAAAGAAAGATAGACTTTATTTGCAACCCTTGACCAAATATTTATTTTATACAATCAAGAAATATCAGTATCCACATAGGTCCCTCTCTCAAAACTATTATAGGGTTGTAATTTCAGTCTCTTCAATTCACTCCCCAGTACTGAACTCAGTCCAAACGGACAAGTAATCAACAATTTTTTTGTATTTTCAGCCATATTTTTTCTTTTACCTAATATCTAAATAACATTATTAAAATATTTCTACTTCACCTCACCTAATTTTTTCTTCAGTTTCCTACAAAATTCAGGGTCCTTACTTTTAGAAAAATCATGGTCATTTGCCTTGGAATAATACCTCCCAAACAACACCAAAGTATGATGTAACCTTCCATAATTTCCATCAAAATTCACAACAGAAATTACTTTGTCGGTCTGTTCTGGGGTCTTCGTTTTCACGATTCCAAATCTGTTGAGTACCCTATGTACATGCGTATCTACCCCCAAATACGGAGCATCAGCTGTCACCCCGAGAAACACTTTCGCCGTCTTCACTCCCACTCAAGGTAATTTTTGCAACCCTTCTAGCGTATCAGGGATTTTTCATCACGCTTCAGATAATATTTTACAGGTTTCGTAAATATGTTTGGATTTGTTATTGAAATAGGCAACAGATCTCACAAAACTTTTGATCTTTTCTACTCCCATTTTTACTCAATCCTCAGGAGTTTTCAATACTTCAAAAAATTTCTGATTGATTTTGTTTACTTGCTTGTCCGTAGACTGCGCCGACATAATGATCGCAACAAGCAACTGAAAATGATTATTAAAATATAATTCCGTCCTCACATCAGGGAAGAGAGGAGCGAGCATATCTGCCATAATCGTCAATTTTTTTCTAATTTTTCTTTTTTTATATGCACTAAGCATTTAGATTTTTTTTGTAAAATAAAATAGAGGGGTATATATAAATATAAACAAATGAGATATTAGCAATATTAAACGGAAAAGCAAATTCAAATCCACCCCTAACCCCTCCTTATATCAAAGAGGGGAACAATATTGTGAAGTTCCCCCTTGTGAAAGGGGGATGTCCTGAGCATTAAGAGAAGGACAGGGAGATTTGTAAACAAAGAATAGATAACTTAAAAAAAGCTTTTGAATCATAAATTGAAATTATAAATAATTTCTCAAATTTACGTTCTGATAAAGAATAAATATATTTTGTAAAAGAAAAAGATAGATCCTAACTAGGATTTTTAAATCCACTTGTAAATGTAAAATATTTTCATACACTTCTAAAATATAAAAAATATTTTATTAGTAAATAATAAACAAATGGAAAAAATATCAAATCAGAAAGCATTTTCACGAGTGACTACACTGATTGTAATAATCTGTATTGCTTTTGTTGCTCTTATTGTATATCTTAAATTTGATGCTTTACAACAACTTATCATTGGGACTGATAATCAAAGAGTAGATCAAGAGTATTCTTTGCAAATTGGACAAAACATGGAATGTACAGGAAAAATTTATGAAACAGAAGATTTACTTGATGCTACACATTATGTAGAGGATACTAAATATGGGAAAGTATATCTCAAAAGTAAAAATTATAATCTTTTTGATTATTCAGGAAATTATTTAATAAAAGGGGAGTTAGAAGGATTTATCGAAAATATTCCGGTTATTGAAGTGATGACGCTTACTCAGATCAAAATTTTAGAAAAAGATGAAAAATTAGGAACGGGAGATGATGCCACTATGGATGAGAAAAATGATCAGGATAAGGATCTAGATACAGAAAAAAAAGATACGAGGTATAGTTTTTCAAGATTGTGATTTTGGTTTGATGATGTATTTTCAGAAAAGTACAGTTTAGTAGAAGAGACACCAACGAAAGTATCTTTTCAACTGACAGGAGATGATAAAAAATTTAGTATCAATAGTTTTGATTGTAAAAAAGGAGATACAGCTAATGATTGTGGATCATTACTTGAAATTTTTACACAAAGTGCAGAAAAAAAAATTGTAAATCCAATTGGTATTTCAATATATAAACTTTCAGAAATAAAGAGTTGGTTTTTTACAGTGAATAATAAATGATATTATATCAATGATGCAGAGGATAATACCGTTTCAGAAATTACCAATCATCTGTATTTTAACAATGAACGATATATCAAAAACAGAGTATTAGAAAATATTTCTGAATATTGTGCTGATCATCAAGTAACATTGACTAAATATGATGAGTATAAAATTCTTAGAGAAGAATGAAAAATTTATTTAACATTCAATTATAATTCAAGAGATACAGGAAAAGTGTTTTGTAAACTTGAACTTGATGCCAAAGATGTGCTAGTGAGAGATTTTAAATACAGTGAATATGAAGAAAAGAATACCAAGGAAGACATCAATGTAGAGACAGGAACTTCAGAAATTAGTGTAAATTCTTGATCAATCCAGGATATAGAACAAGAAAAAAAACAAGAGGAAGAAGATACCGATACTACTTCAGATGAAAAGAAGGATGATAAAGAGAAAAAACAGGAGTTTGATACTTCAGTAGAGCAGTTCCCACTAAGACCAAGTAAATCGTTAACATTTAACTCTGCTAGAGGGCATAAAATTGTCTTCCCTTCACCCAGTATTGCATATGAGGAAATAAACACAAGTAAAAATTTTGAACAAGAAGGAGTTAATTGTTTTGCCCAGCTTAATGTTATTAATTATAAGAATCAAGAAAAAGTATCAGAAAATCCTGATATTGAAATATATGAGTGTAATATAAAGAATGATTTTGATGATAGTGCAAAAAGTCTTATTTATAAAAAAGTAGGAAAGAAAAATTTCATTATAAAAATTAACAATCCTGCTTGGAATGAATTCGCTCATAATACTGATATTGAGATGAGAAAGTAGAAAAAAAATTATTTTTTTCAAAAATATTCTAAAATATAATTTGGGTTATTTGCATACAGGAGAGCATCCTGTAAGTCAAGAATATCTTGTTCAACCAAAGTAATTAAGTCATTTTCTAGTAGTTTCATCCCATAATGGCTTCCTGTCATGATGATACTATTTAATCACTTGATATCATTTTTTCTAATACTATTAGATACAGCAGAATTGTTAACCATAATCTCTTGTGCAAGAGCAATACCTTCATGATTTTTGGTATGAAACATTCTCTGACTGATAACAGCTAATAATGTTTCTGAAAGTTGTACTCTCACCTGATTTTGTTGTTCTGCTGGGAATGAGTCTATAATCTTACTGATCGTTTGTCCAGAAGATTTACTATGAATAGTTGTTAATACCAGATGTCCAGTTTCAGCAAGAGTAATAGCATTTTTTATACTATCTTGATCTCTCATTTCTCCAAAAAGAATAACGTCAGGATTTTGCCTCAATGCAAATTTTAATGCAGAAGAAAAACTGACAACATCTTGATAGAGTTCTTTTTGTTCAATAATACATTGTTTAGGTTCAAAAACATATTCAATAGGATCTTCGATAGAAATAATATGTTTTTGTTTATGTTCATTGATCTCTTGTATCATAGATGCTAAAAGCGTAGATTTTCCACTTCCGGTTGGTCCTGCTACGAGGATAATTCCACTTGGTTTATGAACAATATCATGAATGACTTTTTCGCTCGCTACATCAGAAAGTTTAGGGATAGTATTCATTAATAATCTTATTACAATCATGAAATGCTCTTGAGATCTTGAAACATTGATTCTAAATCTTCTTCAATGATGTTCTACTGAAAGATCAATATTTAATTCTTTTTGAAATTTAGCTCTTGTCGTTTCATTATTTACTAATTCACTAGATAATCTATTTAAGATTTTATCGTTTAATTTTTGTGTATCTTCCATTCTATGGATTTGCATATTGATTCTGATAGAGGGGACTTCATTATATGTTAGAAACATATCACTTCCATTCTTTTCAATAAGCAGTTCTAAAAAAGAATTAATTAATTTTTCATCCATTTTGTTATTACAATGTTATATAAAGGTATCTTTGTGTCTTTATCGCAATCATATTTAATAATGATAAAAATAAGTATAGGGATAATTAAAAAAAATGCAAAAAATCTAAGAAATATATAGTAGATACAAATATATACAAAAAAAGAAAAAAAAAGAAAAAAAAAGGCTTAATATAAAAAAAATACAAAAAAAAGATACTGTATCATACAGTATCTTTTTTTATAGAATATTATATATTAATTAGTGAAGTTATAAATGAGATTGGGCATAGCTGGACTCGAACCAGCGACCGATCGGTTATGAGCCGATAGCTCTAACCAACTGAGCTATATGCCCTCATAACACACATATAACAATCTCTGATTACAACAAGAGCTATACTTCACCATGTATTTAATAATGGTGGGTGATACAAGACTCGAACTTGTGACCCCCTGCTTGTAAGGCAGATGCTCTAGCCAACTGAGCTCTAATCACCCATTTTAATGGCGGTCCCACGGGGAATCGAACCCCGATTGTCGGATTGAAAGTCCGATGTCCTAGCCGTTAGACGATGAGACCACAACAATACACTATTTTAAATAATAACATTGATAATAATCTGGCGGGATGGAAGGGACTCGAACCCTCGACCTCCTGCGTGACAGGCAGGCGTTCTAGCCAGCTGAACTACCACCCCATGCGCCAAATATTTTATCCATAGTGGAGCCAGCGACGAGACTTGAACTCGTAACCTACCGCTTACAAGGCGGTTGCTCTACCAATTGAGCTACGCTGGCACGTTCCCTCAACGAGGGATATATTATATATTCTAATTTTAATTTCAACTTATTTTTTTATTTTGGTACTATTAAACAATTTAGACATGTTTGATTTTTTTCTTCCTGCTGTTCTTTGTTTAATAATTCCAACCTTTTGGCATTTATCAATAACTTTGTATACATTGCTCAAATCTTCAAGTTTTACCTCATTCCCTTTTTCAATATTTTTCTTAAATTTCTTGATAGCCATTTTCATTCTGATTTTGAAATCATTATTTCTTGCTCTCAATTTCAAGGCTCTTTTTGCTGATTTTTTCGCTGATTTAGTTATTGGCATTCCAATTCGCAAATTTATTTTAGTAAAATATTTTTTTTCAAACTCCGAGGGAGGGACTCGAACCCACGACCCAGTGGTTAACAGCCACTTGCTCTACCAGCTGAGCTACCTCGGAATAGTAGAAACACAGTTCAATGAATTGTGTGATGCTTAGAATAATAATTCCAAGACTTTTTTCAAGACTATTTTTCGAGAAAATAGTTTTTTTCTTTTTTGTGTAAGATCTACCGAGGACAGGACTTGAACCTGCACGCCGCAAAGCACCTGGTTCTAAGCCAGGCATGTCTACCAATTCCATCACCTCGGCACATGCAATTTTGGGGA
>PDOX01000081.1 GCA_002746475.1 candidate division SR1 bacterium | reverse complement strand
AACAGACAAAATTATCGAAGAACTCCAAAAACATAGTAAAGTGCTTAATTCAAAAGATGAGATTAGACAAGTTGCAACAATCTCAGCTCAAGATGAAGAGGTTGGAACCTTGATTTCAGAAGTATTTGACGAAGTTGGAGAGTCTGGAACAATTACTGTTGAAGAAGGGAAAACCCTTTGATTAACAAAAGAAATCAAAACAGGAATGCAATTTGACCAAGGATATTCTTCTCCCTATTTTGTGTCTGATACGCAGAGAATGGAAGCAGTCGTAGAAAAACCAGCAATCTTGATTACGGACAAAAAAATTGGTTCTATGAAAGAAATCATGAACTTGTTAGAAGCTATCGCATCAACAGGAAAGAAAGATATCGTGATTATTGCGGAAGATATTGAAGGAGAAGCGCTCGCTTCATTAGTACTTAATAAAATTAGAGGAGTACTCAATGTACTAACCGTTAAAGCTCCAGGATTTGGAGATAGAAAAAAAGAAATGTTGCAAGATATTGCAACTGTGACTGGTGGAACTGTGGTGACCGAAGAACTTGGACTGAAATTAGAAGAGGTTGGTGTAGAAGTACTTGGACATGCAGACAAAGTGATTGCAACCAAAGATAATACCGTAATTGTTGATGGAAAAGGTGATGAAGGAATGATCAATGAAAGAGCAAACCAAATCAAAGCTCAAATTAGTCATACGACATCAGACTATGATAGAGAAAAACTTCAAGAGAGATTGGCGAAACTTGTTGGAGGAGTAGCGGTCATTAAAGTTGGAGCTGCAACTGAAATGGAGATGAAAAACAAAAAATTCAAAATTGAAGATGCATTAAATGCAACAAGAGCTGCGGTAGAAGAAGGTATCGTAACTGGTGGAGGAACAGCATTAGTAAAATTATCAAAAATATTAGATGACTTACATTTTGATGATGCCGATGAAAATATTGCAATCCAAATCGTAAAATCAGCAATCCAATATCCAGTTATCCAAATCGCAAACAATGCTGGACACAAAGGAGATTGGGTGGTAGAAAAAGTAAAAGAATCTGACCAGTTTAATCATGGATTTGATGCAAGAGTTGCAGTATCAACTGCTGCAATGTTCCTAACTACTGATGCAGTAATCGTTGATGAACCTAAAAAAGATGATTGTTGTGGAGGATCATGTTCAGCAGGAGCTGGTATGTGATGAATGGGTTGAATGTGAGGAATGGGCGGTATGCCAATGATGTAGGAAATAATGAGTTATGTGCTTAATATATAATTATTAATTAAAGAAAATAAGAAAAAGCATTTTGAGATTAAATAATCTTGAAGTGTTTTTTTTTAATTAAGAAAATAGAAATAACTTTTCTAGGATCCCTTGATTTCCTCCTCCCAAAACACTATACTCCCATATATTATATATAAAATATAAAACCAAAAATTAATCATTAATTATTTATTATTTATTATTATCATAGTGTATCTTTACGCCTTTACGCTCTATGCTGGAAATGATAGAGTCTTTAAATACGATAGTATCGCGACCAAACTCACCTTTTCAAGTGGGGATTTAATCAAAATCCAAGAACAATATTTTCTGGTACTCTGAGAAACATTAAGTTTTCAAGAGCAATATACTTCGGTTCCACTTATAAGTGGGGTGGTGCAGATTATCCACAAAAACTTGCTTTCAGACAGAACTATGCAACTCATACATCGGATGAGCTACCAACGATATAGTCCCTATAAAGCTGTGATAAAATACTTCCTCCCAAAAGAGATTGCAACCCTTCTGAAAAAATCTCCTAAAAAACTCACAAAAACAAAAAAATCAGAAAAAACATCAACACAATCAGATTTTTCTCCCCATCAACTTACAATTCTTGCCCAAGAATATATTCTATCAGACCAAGGACAAACACTTATTGTCTTTCCTGATCTATGGACATTGTATAATACTATTCCAGAAGAATTTCTCGCAAAAGAGCATGTTGCAGTACTGCATTCTTCCTCTACCCAAAATCAAAAAGACAAAACATGGCGAGGATTGAAAACCTGAACTTTGCACGTCCTCCTCACGACCCACGCCCAAATTTTCCAAGATTTCCATAATCTTAAAACTATCATCCAAATTGCCCCCCACAAACGATACTACGCAAACCAACAAGACCCCAGATATAAAACTTGAATGGTTCTTGAACAGATGAAGAAGATTTGGGGGATTACTTAATCTTATATTTACTCCTAAAAATTTCGGATAAGTTATAGCATAACTCACAGAGTTTGTAGAGCTGATGAACAGAAACGACTTCAAATAATGATTTCCCCGCTTTGATGGTTGGAAAATGTAATTTTATTTCTACGCCGTAGTTGTTGCTCCCTTTCCGTTGTTTGATGTATTTACTATACACAAAAATAAAGTGAATTGTTTTTATTTTATTTTTTGAAAGAAATTGTTTTTGTGCTTTGATGGCGTTGGCATCAATTTTTATTCCAGAGGTAGAATTGTGACTGAGGATATTTCTCGTGAAAAAAATCACCTGTTCAAAAGCGAAATATTGTTTCCCCAAGGTTGTTTTCAGAAAATCATGAAAATTTCCTCCTTGATTGATTAACTCCCTCATGCTTCACAAAATTCCTCTAAACGTATTAATTTCGGTGAGGTAGCCAAATAGATTAGTCTTGTCTTTGTTATTATAAATATCCTGCAAGGTTTTTTTGATAGCAGAGGAACTGATCGTGAAATGAGAATGCTCCCCAGTTTTTACTTGGAAATCTTGCACTAAAAACGAAAGATCGTTATGTTTGATGATTTCTTCCATAAATTTTCCCAGTTGCAATTGCTTATAATATCATTGCAGGAGGAGAATATTTTCTCTGATATGCATGGTGTTTTGTAGTGTATAAAATTAAAAGACACCTCACCCTAACCCTCTCCTTGAAGGAGAGGGAACAGAAGGGAGTATCTCTCTCCTGCGAACAAAGTGAGCGAACAAGG
>PDOX01000080.1 GCA_002746475.1 candidate division SR1 bacterium | reverse complement strand
TCAGAAAACTATTGCAAAACTTTGCAAGAAAAATAAACTAAGAGAGTAGAAATACTCTCTTTTTTTGATATTCTATTTATTATTCAGTATATAATATTGTATTTATGAAATTAGTTAGTTATTTACAGAAAAATACCAAATTATCTAGAAGAGGAATTACAAAGCTCATTGATGAATGAGTAATTTTCTTAAATAAAAATATTGTTGAATCGTATGCTCAAAAGGTTGAAGTCTGAGATACTATTACTGTAGAATGAAAAAACTACAGTATTGTACAAAAAGATTTGCAAGATAATGATAGTACTCATGCAAAGATGTTGTTGTTTCATAAGCCTTTGGGCTATGTGGTTTCAAAAAACGACCCACATAATAGAACGATTTATGAAATACTTCCTAAAAAATATCATAATTGGCGATATATTGGGAGATTGGACAAGAATAGTTCTGGTTTGTTGTTGTTGACTGATGATAGTAGCTTGGTGCATAAGTATGAGCATCCAAAATTTAATTTACAAAAAGAATATCTCGTACAACTGGATCATCAGCTTAGTTCTGCTGATATTGATCAGATTTTGAAATGAGTGTATGAATGAGGAGATGTGCTTGAAACGGTGGATATTCAAAAAGTAGGGGGACAAACAAAGAGTACACGTTATCGTATTGTATTAAATCAATGAAAAAAAAGACATATTAGAAGAATTTTCAAGGCCTTAGATAATAAAGTTTTGACTTTGCAAAGGGTTCGTGAAGGGAAATTTGTTCTTGGAAATTTGGATATTTGAGCATGGAGAGAAGTTGCTGTGAAGTAATGTATTTTAATATTTATTTGTAAAATAAAGGACAATGTTATCGTTGTATTTTCATATCCCTTTTTGTGAGAAAAAGTGTAATTATTGTAATTTCCAAGTGTGTCCTAAAGATTTGACGAAACCTGAAATTTGGGAGAAATTACTTGATGAGTATGTAAAGAATATTAAGGAAGAAATAAGATTTTATGGGGATTGCTTAAGCACCCCGGGGTCAATACCCGTTTCATGTTCTAAGACCCCGGGGTGTTTGTGATGAGGTGATAAACAAGAAATCTTTACCATCTACTTCTGATGAGGGACTCCGTGACTGATCGGAGCAGAAAGAATTATTGAAATTTTAGATGAAG
Organism: candidate division SR1 bacterium; assembly: GCA_002746475.1. Classification (GTDB taxonomy): domain Bacteria; phylum Patescibacteriota; class Gracilibacteria; order Absconditabacterales; family Absconditicoccaceae; genus PDOX01. Next base: position 761 of record PDOX01000080.1, on the reverse strand, counting down.
TAAAGAAATATTTTTCATTAGAAAATCTTGCTGAATTGAGTATTGAACTGAATCCCTACCCTACGGAAGATATTTATACTTTTGTTGATAGCATTAATACCTATGCGAAAAAATATGCAAGAATTAGATACAGCTTTGGAATTCAATCGCTTGATAATAAAATTTTGAGCAAAAACCAGAGGCAGTCGAGTTTTACAGGGATTGTGGATTTCTTAAGAGGGTTGAGACCATACAAGAGAGACAATGTTTTCTTTAATTTAGATTTTATTGCTTTTGGTGAGTTTAATGATCTTGGTAATTGAGAACTTGCGTTGTGGAGTGATCCTGCTTGGGAATTTTATAATGATTTAGTAGAAAGTCATTTTATAGATTCTTTTTCAATTTATACTTTGGAATTATTCCCTTGAAGTTTGAGTTTTTATGAGAAAGTCCCCCTTAGTAAGGGGGAAGAAGGGGGTTCAGGAGAACAGACCCCTCAATCGCAAACAGACCTCCCCTGTATCCCCTCCTCCCAGGAGGGGCCGAAGCGTAAAAAGCCTCCCCTTGGAGGGGAGGGGGACCCCGACAAAGTCGGGGTGGAGAGGTCTTACACGAAAGACGACTTAATTTCCGATGAATTTGCTTTGTTGAAACAGGTTGTTGAAGAGGAGGGGTATCAGAGGTATGAAATTTCAAATTTTGCGTTGCCGGGGAAAAGTAGTATTCATAATCATGTGTATTGGACGATGGAAAATTATCTTGGAATCGGGACTTCTGCTTCG
>PDOX01000079.1 GCA_002746475.1 candidate division SR1 bacterium | reverse complement strand
AAATGATTGCTACGATTTATTATTGCAAATTGATGTGGTTTTTGTAAAACAAGGCAGAATCATAGAGAGATTCAAAAATATTACGAATAGTTAGAAAAAGACCTGTCACTCAGAGCGTAAGCGAAGAGTCCAGTATACGTAATTTGGATTCTTCACTTTGCCTGTCTACCGCCAGGCAGGTTCAGAATGACAGTACATTATATGTAAAAATTACATTTAATTATTAGAAGTATATCCCAAATGTTTAAGAGAAAAAATATTATTCCTATTATCCTTATTTTTTTGTTATGATTTTTAGTAGGATCAGTGGTATTTCGTGAGTATAGTATCCAACAATATCAGAAAAATTTGTCAGGGCATCGTAGTGAATTATTGGAAAAAATACATGCTATTGATGAGATTTTGAAAGATGAATATCTCTATGCTGACAAGATGGATCATAATAAAATGACTGAACAGGCGATTAGTGCCTATGTTGAACAGCAAGATGATCCATATACAACCTATTTTCCTCCAAAAATAAATTCTGGATTTCTAAATATGCTCAAAGGAAATCAAAATTTTGCTGGAATTGGTGCCGTGGTAAACAAAAAAGACAGCTACATTTTGATAGAGGAAGTCCTGAAAAAAGCTCCTTCTGCAAAGGCAGGATTGCTTCCCCTAGATCGTGTCTTGAAAATTGATGGTGAAAGTGTCAGAGATATGGATATTGACGAAGCCGTCAGTAAAATGAGAGGAGAGGAATGAACCGAGGTAAAACTCACAGTATATAGAGAAAAATGATGGAAAAATAAAAATAAGAAAGACCCAAAAACAAACAATATTGACACAGAACAACACATCAAAGAAATCACGATTACCAGAGAAATTATCAATCTCCCCTCAGTATATACCAAAATCTTAACGGGAGAAGCAATGGGGGTAAAAAACAAACAAATCTTGTATATTCAGTTAATTTTAATCGGAGAGGAAACCGATAGTTTACTCAAACAAGAACTTGCAAAACTTGATCCTAAGGATATTGATGGGGTAATTATCGATGTGAGAGGAAATGGGGGAGGATATATGAATATTGCAGTGAATATTGTTTCACATTTTGTAGAAAAATGAGCACTTGTCACTCGTGCCGAATATGCAAATTTTCCTGAAGAAAAATATTATACACATAATAACCCCTTTGCAACAGGAAAAAATATCGTAGTATTGGTAGATGAAGCTACTGCATCAGCAGGGGAGATTATCGCGTTAGCGCTCCAAGATTTGGCAGGAGCAACCTTGCTGGGAACAAAAACATTCTGAAAATGAAGTATCCAAACCTTACATGAATTTTCAAAAGATGGATCATCACTCAAATATACGGTAGGAAAACGATATGCTCCCAATGGGACAAATATTGATCATGAAGGAATTACTCCTGATATACAGCTTGATTTTGATACACAGAACTATATAGTCAATGATAGAGATAACCAGTTGCAAAAAGCAATAGAGCTGTTGTCTAAGTAAAGACACTTTTCTCTAGTCTTTTGCATGGATAGGAAATTACCTCCCTCCCTCGCGTTGCTCGGGTTTCCCTCCTAACAGGAGGGACTGATAATGAAAAATCTTTTTTAAGCCTCTCCTGCTAGGAGAGGTGGACTGCTGAAAGCAGGACGGAGAGGTAGGTATACAAAGAGATGTAAAAAAACTTTGAAAGAAAAAATATTTTATTTTGTTATAGAATAGTGATATCATGGCAATAACTGTAAAGATGTTAGATGTAGAAGGAAATGTAGAAGCAGAATTTGAAGGAGAAAAGAATGTAATCTTTAGTGATATGACACTAAAATATGGTTCTGATATTCCTGTCTCATGTGGATCAGGAGCATGTGGACTCTGTAAATGTAAAGTCATCGAAGGGCTAGATCTCATCAACCCAG
>PDOX01000078.1 GCA_002746475.1 candidate division SR1 bacterium | reverse complement strand
TGTTTGTTTGTTTGTTAATCCCTTCATTAATTCTTTTGCAGCAGTATTACAATAATTGTTTGGAAAGTCAGGTTGTTTTTCTAGCTTTTTTATTGTTTGTTCAAGAATTTCTTTACTTGTAGTTAATGATTCATTCATTATTTTGTTTTGATTTTATAAATTTCTAGTGTGAATTATAACTTATTTTTTTTGATATTATAAATATTTTTTAAAATGATCTATAAGTGATTTATTTCTATCTATTATTGATTTTAGATTTGTGTTGTGTAGATTCTCTACATCATCAAGAGCAAAGGTTGATAATTCTGAAAATTCTCAGCAAGATATTTCAGTTTCTTTTTTATCCCTTTTATATCTTTCATTTTCTTCTTGTATCTCTTTATTCATACAATTAATTTTATCTTTATATTTTTCATAAGCAAATCATTGTAAATTATCAGCAATTTTTTTTCAGGTTTTTTAAGTAATTAATTTCCCAATTTTTTCTAATAGTGTTATTGCTTCTTGTATTCCCTCCATATTTTTTTTATATATAATAAAATAGCCTAATTTCTAATGTGAATTATTTTCTATTCTTCTTTTTAAAGATTTCTTGATTATAACCAAAACAGACATCGTAATAATTGCCTGAATAACATTATCTATTCAAGGAATAGAAAGAATGTCATTGTAAGAATGTAAATTTTGAATATTATCAATTCATGATTGAGTTAAGAACTTGAACATTCCCATCCCTCACATTCATCATGCGATAATAGGGAATACCAATTTCTTATCTGCATTATTTAAGAAATTATACCAACTTTTTGTATATTCCAGCTCATCTAATTTATTTTCTTTGATATATTTTTCTAAAAAAGATATATTCTCATTTCAGATAATTTTTTTCAGAAAAAGATCAATTTTTTCTTCTTCCGTAATATCTGAATAGTTGATTTGGTGTAATTGATTTGATAAAAATTTTAACATTCTTTCTGTTGAATAATTTGTTCACGTTTGGGTTTCTACAAAAAGCTTTCCCCATGTTTCCATAGTTGGTATTTCTTTTTCATTTAAATTTATATTTTTACAAAAAAGTTCTAATTCTTTATGAAAAATTTTACCATATTTTGATGATAAAACATTATTGAGAGCTTTTTTACTAGCATCCTCTTCTTTGTTTATCACATGAGCTTGAAATAATTTATTAATTGATTCTCCCATTATGCATTACGATATATAAAAATAGATTCTCTGCTATTCTCCGTCTCATTCTCAGAAATTTCCCACTTACTTCTGACTCCAAACCACTTTGTATTTCTTCCATTCAACATCTGGACTCGGTGACACGATTTCAGACTTGTGAAGCAAGCCCTCAACCCCTTTTACCGTGATAAACATTCCATAGTTATATTGCAATTTCACATATCATTCATACTGTTTTCAGATTGTGATGTCGTTGATAGAGAAGGTGGCTCTCTCCGTATAAGACCCCCCTTGTATTCCCCCCTCTGAGGGGGGACCGAAGCGAGAAGGCTCCCCTTGGAGGGGAGCTGCCCCGCTTTGCGGGGCTGAGGGGTCTAAAACAGGATCAAGGGGAGGTCTGTTGTTGCTAGTCGCACTCTTCTCCAACTTCTCAATATTCGGAACATATTTCATATGCCCATGCCCATACACCTGCCCAAGCTGTTCAATAATATCATGCTTGTTTCCGACCCAAACTTGATATTTCCCTGCACAATGATAAATATCACAGGAAACGGTCAATTTTTTCCCTGTAGCTTTATCTTCCAAGGTCGCTCATTCCCTAAATACTTGGCGATAGCAGTCATCAATATTTTTCGGTTTTTTGTGCCAAATAAATTTATGCTTGTCATGTTTGGTATCAAAAATCATCGCATCGGCCTGAATTTCATTCCCCTTATCATCGAGAATTCCTGTCTTGTCAAACAGTCCCATATTTCCCTGAATCGTGAAATCTTCCAAATTTTTGATTTCAATATCAGTGAGACCCAATCATTCAAGTCTGGCTTTCTCAGCGACCTTTTCTTGAATCGTAAACGATTTTTTACTCCAAGCATCCATCAATTTTTCAAGTTCTTTCTTCTCCATCGCGTATCTCTGTCTTGATTGTTTCCTAATTTTATCAATTAGTTCTAGCGACCCCTCAGGCGTCGTGAGTGGCATTGTCCTCATACTAAATGGATCAGAATTGATTCCATCCACCATCAATTTGATATACGCCGTAAACATCGGCAGAGAAATCAAATCATTCGGACTCACAATCTCCTTATACTGTCCGCTAATAATATCAGCATCATCTTTCCCCAGCGTGAAACTCATCATCGTTCCCACATTCCCAAAAATCGCATCTCTAATATCTGGGGACAGCTGTGCCGTAAACTGATTCGCTACAATCAAGGAAAGTTTATATTTTCTCGCCTCTGACAAAATGGTCGCAAATGATTTGGTCGCAAAATTCTGAAACTCATCAATATACAGATAAAAATCCTTTCTCTCGTGCATCGGAATATCAGCCCTACTCATCGCATCAATCTGAATTTTCGTGGTCAATAACGACCCAATCATCGTTGAATTATCTTCTCCAATTTTACCTTTTGACAAATTTACCAGCAGAATTTTCCCTTCATCCATCACCTTTCTGATATTCAGTTTTGTCCTTGGTTGTCCAAAAATATTTCTCACCACTCTAGAAGACAAAAACTGCCCAATCTTGTTGGTAATCGGTCCAATCGCTTCCTCTCTTTGCCTATCATTTCGCTTGTCAAATTCATTCGTCCAGAATTTTTTCACAACTGCATCCTGAATATGATTCACCACCTCCTCTCTGAAATTTTTATCAATCAATACCCTCAAAATATGCATAATCGTCGCATTCGGGTAGTCAATAATACTTAATACCACATTTCTCAAAATATACTCTAATCTTGGTCCCCAACTGTGTTCAAATAACTTATAAAAAGTAGCAACCACCCCAGAGGCAATCCTGTTTTTCTCGTCTTCATTGTCCGCCTGCAAGAGATTAAATCCAATCGGAAAATCACTATCTGCGACATCAAACAAAATCACATCGTTAATTCTATGCTGAGGAATATGCTCCAAGACGGTATCAATCAAGTCCCCATGTGGATCTAGTAAACACACTCATTGATTATTTTGGATATCACTCTTTACCATATTAGAAATAAAAGTAGATTTTCCGGTTCCTGTCTTTCCGACAATATACATATGCCTAAATTTATCTTCCCTCTTGATCCCAAACGCGATATCTTCACCCCTATAA
>PDOX01000076.1 GCA_002746475.1 candidate division SR1 bacterium | reverse complement strand
TCAAGGTATAGAAAAAACTGAATTTATTGGCTATGATAAGCAAAATCTTGTCTCAGAAGATATGAAAATTCTTAAAGATATAGACATAAATGGACAGAGGGTTTTGATTTTTGATAAAACTCCCTTTTATGCAGAAAGTGGATGACAAAATTGAGATTCTTGAACCTTAATTTTAGATAATGGTGAAAAAGTTGATATTGTTGATGTGAAGAAATATGAGGGAATTTTCTTGCATTTTGTAGGATAGAACTTGTATAATATATAGTATTGTGTTATAATTATATTATAGAAAAACAGAGATATTTTTCTTAGCTTTAGTCTCTGTTTTTTTGTGTTGTATATGTTTTTTTATATTGTACTATTACTTTACTAAATTCATTTTTGGGAAGTAGCTGTATACGATGTTGTAGAATGATCCAAGGACTTTATCAAGTCCTTTTTCTTGTTGGAGCATTTTTTCTGTTAAGATTCCTTCGTATTTGAAGAGTTCGTTTTCTATTTCTTTTCCTAATTTTTGGAAATTTTCATTTTCCTGATCTTCTGCACTGTCATTTAAAAGTCTAAAATCCCAAAATTTTGCTTCGTTGAGGTCAAAAAATCTTTTGAAAAGTTCTCCTCATTTTGTTTTTTTATTTGCAATATCTTCTCTGATATATTTTTTGATGAGGGCTTTTACTTCTTCAACTTGTTCCTCTTCTAAGCTGTTGAATATTACTCAAAAAGTTTCGTGTTGTTTCAGATCAGTAAAGTATGGAACATATTGTTTACTTTCATGAAAATTTCTAATAATAATTTCAATCTGATTTTTTTCTGCTGGATTCATTGTTTTTCTCTATATTTAGTAAAGTAAATGTTATTTAAAATAGTGTATTCAATTGATGTACTGTCATCATCTGTAGCTATCTTGCTGGATTTTTCCGATAATATTTATTGTTTCTTGATTATTGATTTTTTCTTTTCGTTGTGGTACTTCTTCTCCTTTTCACCAAAATATGCATTGAACTGGGGTTCATCATTTCATTCCCTCTATTTTGAGGTGGCCTTTTCATTTTTGTCCAACTTTGTCTACTTTTGTAATGGCAATATCATTGAGTAAAAATACTGGTTCTGGGTTTGCTTCTCCAAAAGGAGCAAGTTTTTCTATCTTTTGTAGGATGTCAGTATTGATGTCTTTTTCTAATAATTCAGTGTCTATTTCTATGATTTTTTCTAGCTGTTCTTCATTGATACGGGTATTGCAGTAAGTATTAAGTTTTTCTTGTAATGTATTTAAGTTCTCAAGTTTTACGGTTAATCCTCATGCTTGTTTGTGGCCTCAAAATCTTTCTAATATATCATCATGAGCTTTGAGCATATCTACAATATTGAAATAGTTTGGGGCTCTCAGACTTGCTGTTGCTATATTTTCTTCTTTGTTAATTTTGAATATTGCTGAAGGTTTATTATATTTTTCTGTTATTCTTCCTGATATAATTCAGACAATTCCTTCGTGGAAATCTTCACTTTCAGCAAAGAGAATATTTTGGGCAATATCTATTTGTTTTTCTGCTTGTTTAAACATATCTTCTTGCATTTTTCTTCTTTTGGTATTGATGGCTTCTAATTCTTCTAATGCTTGTTTTTGTCTGTCTCCTTGATGTAAGAGGGTATGTAGGCTCTTGTATGGACTGGCTATTCTTCATCAGGCATTAATTCTTGGTCCAATCATAAACCCAATATGAAAAGTGTCTATATTGTCTAGATTCAAGTGTTTTATCATTCATTGTAGTCCAGGAGGAATTGCGTTTTTGTTGGTATTTATCAGTTCTAGTCCTCTTTTTACGATGGCTCTGTTTTCTTGGACAAGAGGAACGATGTCTGTAACGGTTCCTATCGCTACAATAGGGAGATAGTAATTAAAGAGTTCTGCTCTTTTTTCGTTATTTAATTTTTTTTCTTCCATTATTGCATTGATAACTTTGAAGGCAACTCCAACCCCAGCAAGTCATTTGAAAGGGTAGTTGGGTGATACTTGTGGGTTTACAACAGCATAGGCATCTGGAATGACTTCTAAGT
>PDOX01000045.1 GCA_002746475.1 candidate division SR1 bacterium | reverse complement strand
ACTATTTATTACTAATATTTTTTTGATGGGAATGGAGCGATATACACTAATAGTTGCCTTTGGTGGAGGAGTTGCATTGGGATATTTTTTCTTTTATCTCAGATATGGAGCGACAAAAATCATTGATGAATTGAGAAAAAACCTCAAATTAGCAAATGAAGAAATAGATTATCTCAATAATGAACTTGAAGAATATACCCAACAAAATGTTATTTTAAAAGAAAAAACAACAGAATTGCTAGAAAAAAATGATGATCTGGCAACCGTTGTCGCAGAATTGAGTAAATACTATATTCATATCAAAAGAGCTTCAGAAAAATCTAACGAGTTGAATAGTCTACTTTCCTCTCCAGATGAACGTATTCATGAAAAAATGGAAAAATACGTCCAACCTCAGGAGGAAGAGAAAAGTTTCTTTTAAAGTGTCATTGTTTATGTATCTGTTTTTGATAATACTAAATATTTATTATAGATAGTATCAAATGGAGAAAAATATTAAAAAAAAGGTAGCTTTTTTGGGGCCTGAAGGGAGTTATACTCATCAAGTAGTAAAAAATCATTTTGATTCTATTAATTTTCTTTATTTATCTTTAAATTCAATTGAAGATGTTTTTAAAACTTTAAACAATAAAGAAGCAGACTTTGGTGTTGTTCCAAGTGAAAATGAAATTGTAGGTCCTATAAAGATCACACATGATTGTCTGGATAAATACAATCTAAATATTGTCACTGAAATAGATATGAATATACATCATTGTTTTGTATCTAAGGTAAAAAATATTGAAAATATAAAAAGTATTTATTCTCATCCTAGTGCTTATGAACAATGTAAAAGATTTTTAGATAAGAATCTATTTTCATGATTGAATTTTGTTCCAACAACATCAACATCAATAGCTGCAAAAATGTCTCTCAAAGATAAAAATTCTGCAGCAATTTGTTCCCATGTTGCTGCTAAAATATATAATATTCCTATTATGTTTAAAAATATAGAAGATAGTTCTTTTAACAGAACAACATTCCTTGTATTAAGTAATTTTAATTATATATCAATTTAATTATGATAGAGAGAATAGATAGAAATGATCTTGTAGTATGAGTTGGTAACAGTAAAATAGCACAGTCAATAGCATCAGTATTAGCTGAACAAGATAAACTTCATGGTAAGTTAATAACAACATCTCATCAGAAATCTCATGAATTTATGAATTTAGATATTCTAAATATTGATTCTATAAAAAAATTTATTGATAATTATTTAGAAAAATATGGAAAACAAAAATTAAATTCTGTATTTTTGAATAGTTGATTTATGAATAAGTGAAAATCTTTAGGTCGTCATAATGTAATAAAAAAAATAAATGATAAAGATTATCAAGTAAATCTACATTTTAATAATATTATTCTTTTAGAACGTCTTAGTATGGCTGGGATTATAGATAATAATACAAAAGTTATTTATAATGCATCAATTCAAATTTTTGATTCTAAAGAATGATACGAAGATTATGCATATATGAAGAAATTAGTTAGTGAATTGATTATTAATGATGATCATCGGAATCCTACAATTCTTTGTTTATCTCTAGTGAAAGGGACTACTATGGAATCTTTATTCAAAGAAGAAAAATGAGAAGATTCATTTAATGAATTTATTTCAAAAAATATGGAAGATGGACAACCTTCTCTGTGAAATATTAACAATGTAGTAACAAAAATATTAGAGGACCCCCAAGGAACAAAAGGGAAATTTGTTTTATTAGATGGTGGAATTCTTATGAAAAATAATCCTGAAATAATTAATGATGATTTTCTTTTTTATGATAAAGAGAAAGATGCGTTAATTCCATGCAACAAAAATTTATATTAATATCTACTCATGTCCTACAACCAAAAACACACCAAAATAATTTCTCCAGAAGAGGGATACAATCGTATTGCGACAGAATACGGGAAATATCATAATCACCTTGATGGATTTTACGAAGATATTGACCTTGCCCGTTTTGTTCCAAAAGATCCAACAGCAACCTTTTTAGACCTTGGAGCAGGAGATGGAAGAATTTTCAAGCAACTGCAAAATATCCCATTTTCTAGATATATCGCCTGTGATATCGCAAAATCACTTTTGCAATTACATCCCAATAATGCAGAGAAAATTCTCTGTGATTTAGAGGAGGAACTTCCTTTTGCTGATGAAGAGATCGATGTCATCACGAGTTTTTTTGTCTTAGAACATATCGAAAATATTCAGGACTTGTTCAATGAATGCTATAGAATTCTCAAACCTTGAGGGAGATGGATCATTGGGCATTTTATCCAGAGAAGAGAATTTTTACGAGAAAAGGATGCTGAAAGATTTAAAATTCAACAATATAACTATAGAATAGAAGATCTTGAAAAATTTGCAGATCAAGCTTTTTTCAAATTTCATAAAATTGATGTAATAGAAAAAGGAAACTTACTTGGTTGGATTATTTTGCTGGATAAGTAGGAATATTTTATATTTTTCTCTTCAAAAATAATGAGTAAGGTAAAATGACTAACAGCTTTATTTATATTATGAATAAGTCTGTTTTTTCTCTCAGCTTGTAATATTCAAAAAAATAATACAGAAGAATGGGAGAGTAAATTAGAGGTGAAATTAGAAAATAAGTTAGAGGGTAAAGTAAAGGAGTTAGAAAATAAAACAGAAGAATTAGAAAATAAATTAGAAAACAAATTAGAAGAATTAGAAGAGAGACGAGAAAAAATAGAAATCCCAGAAAATAATGTAGAAAAGAGAAATATTATTTCAATAAATCCAGAACTTCAAAATAAATTTACAGAAATTTGTAAAAATAAAAGAGATAGGAAAGGTGAAATAGAATATCCTTCAATCAAAGAATACATTAAAAAAAATAATACTATATTTTATACACAATATTACCCAAATATTGAAGCAAGGTGTATGGATTCTATATTATTTACAGGTTGGAGTATTTTTTCTTATTCATGTAAAGATAATATGATATTAGAGGAAATATTTAATGGAGATAATGATACGCAAAAGCTAAGAGATAAAAATAATGGATATATTTATAATATGGGATGTGGTGCTAATGTAGTTGATGCCAATGAGAAGTATATCGTATTATCAGGACTTCCTTATGAAGGGAAATATTGTGGAAATCAAGAAAATTATTATCTTTTTGATAAAAATCAGCAAAAGCTTAGTCCATTATCAATATTTTGAGAAGAGATAGGTCAGTGAGTAGATAAACCAAGTCTATTTATTACAGGATTTAAAAATAGTGAAATAATTAAAAAACAAATAGAAGAAAATGCAATAAAGAAATTTTGAAAAAATATAATTGAAGAGACAGGAATGTGATGTCTTTTATATCATATTAAATTTAAAACCATAGATATGGATTTTGGTAATGGTGAATTTTCTGCAACAATATATACAGAAACTGGACAACAGGAACAAACATTTACAGGGAATATTTATAAAAAAATACTAGGAACAAAAGTTACAGTTCAATAAAAAATTTTACCTCTCAAATACACTCTCACTTTTCTCCTTCCCAAGCATTTTTTCTAGCATATCAAAACCTTTTTCTGTATTATGAAAAATTTCTAGCTGTTTGTTATGTAATACCCATAATCTATTTGAAACACTGGCTAAGAAATCCCTATCGTGGGAAACGATAATACTCACCCCGTTAAATTCTTCCAACATTAATTTAATCACCTCTTTTGAGTCAATATCAAGGTGGTTGGTCGGTTCGTCCATCACGATGATATGTGGTTTACTGAGCAACATCTTGGTTAGTGCAACTTTTGCTCTTTCTCCTCCTGACAGCGTTCCAATTTTTTGATCCATTTTTTCATTACTGATCAACAAACTTCCAAGCAAAGTCCTTGCATCTTTATGCGAAATATTTGGTCCAACAATCTCATCAATAATGCTTTTTTCACGATCAAGTTCATCAGCCGTCTGCGAATAGGATCCAATTTTCATATTAGGATGGATAAAAATTTCCCCAGCCAATGCTTCCAGATCTCATAAAATCGTATTCACAAGTGTGGTTTTCCCAATTCCATTTCTTCCCACAATCCCGATCTTCATATCTTTGGTGATCTCAATCGTTTTCGGACAGACAATCAGCGGATTGCCTTGCTCATACCCGATCGACAAATCACTATATTTCATCACCAAATTTGGCAATCTTTCATCCAAACTGAAATGAATCTTGTGTTCTGTTGCCAGCATTTCTGGTTCTTCAATTTTTTCTAGTTTATCTAATAATTTTATTCTGCTTTGCACTTGTTTTGCCTTACTATCTTTGTATCTAAATCTTTCAATAAATCTGTTTTGCTGTTTGAGATATTTCTGTTGTGCGACATAATTTTTGTGTTGAAGCTCATAGTTTTTGATTTTTTGCTCTACAAAAGCATCATAATTCCCCTGATATTTCACTAATTTCTTATTGCTAATTTCCAGTACTTGATCAAAGACTTTATTCAAAAACGTTTTATCATGACTGATACAAATCAGCGTCTTTCCCCAGAGTTTACAAAACTGTTCTAAAAACATAATCCCCTCAATATCTAGGTGATTGGTCGGCTCATCAAGAATCAAAAAATCCACCTCTTGGAGCAAAAATTTCGCGATTTGGAGTTTGGTCTGTTCTCATCCAGAAAGCTGTCCAACTTCAAACTGTTCCTGCTCTTTGCTAAATCCAAAATATTTCAAAATCTCTACTTGCAAAGCATATTTTTGATACCCATCATTATGTACCATCCATTCAATCAGCTCAGCTTGTTCCTCAACAAGTGCAACGGCATCTTCTGGGGTGTTTTTAGCCTGTGTGGTAGTATTTTTATTTGTCAGTAAGCTATCAATTTCGAGTAATCTATTGTGGGTAGCGGTCACTTGGGGGAGGGTAGTGAGCATCTCTTCCCATACCTTACGATGTCTAGACTCCCAAAATAAATCTTGTGATAAAAACCCGATCTTCGTATTTTTTGCCAGCGTAATTTCTCCAATTGGCAATTCTTCTTTCCCAATAATAATTTTCAATAAGGTGGACTTCCCAGCCCCATTTTTCCCAATCAAAGCAATCTTTTCCCCTGCCTTGATATGTAATTCCGTCCCTTCAAAAAGTATCGTCTTCCCGAGTTGCTTATCGAGTTCTGGAATACGCAAAATCCAATCACCAACACGATGCTTCCCATTTCCTTGGAAGTATTTTTTTGGAATTTTACTTAGACCCCCCTCCCTCGCTTCGCTCGGGTATCCCCCCTCCGAGGGGGGAACAGGGCTCCCCTTGGAGGGGAGCTGTCCCGCTTTGCGGGACTGAGGGGTTTGGGGTGAGGTGTTCCACATAAACTCTTTCTTCAACCACTTCTCTAAACTTCTAATCTTACTCTCCTCTTTTGTTTTTCTATTAAATTTACTCACATATTCTTCACAAAGCTCAAAAATTTCTTCTTCCGTAAATTCAGGATGAAGTGCGACAATCTCTTTGCTATATTTTTCAAAATCTATCATAGTGTTTTTTTTATTCTAATATATGCTTAAAATCTTTATAGTAATGTAATAATAGGGATTTAGTTTTGTAAATCTAGGGATTAAAAAAATATTTCTATTTATAAAACAACCTACTCCCAGCTTTTATTGTACAAATCCCTCTAAATCTCCCTTTATCAAGGGAGACTTTTGCTGGATATTCCCCCTCTTGAGAAAGAGGGGGTTAGGGGGAGATTTGAAAAAACAGGGGAGATCCTGCCTATCAGTAGACAGGGTGAAGAGGGGTTTGAGTCACAGACAAACAAAAAAACACAAAATAAAACAATTTTCACTTGACATTATATATATTGATTATATTAGGAGCAATTCCATATAAAATAAGTTTATGGAAGAGAAATAAAAAATATGTCAATAGGTGTGCTAGATGCCAAAATAAGTCCCAAGGGCATGGGCAAAGTATTATGAGTAATTTTTTTGAAAAGCTTGTTATAGTTGTTGGCACAATCATAGTTGTAATCGTGATGGTGTTTGTTTCATCATTGATATTAGCTTGGCCAATACAATTACTTTGGAATTGGTTAATGCCAATAATATTCAATTTGACGACGATTACATTCTGGCAAGCTTGGGGATTGTTGATGATGTCTCAATTATTGATTAAATCATCATCTAGTTCATCTAAAAAAGATGACTAAAAAAGGAGAACGAGTCAGCCAAATAGTAAAATGACTCACAAATAAAACAGATTTCTGTTTATTCGTTATGTGGTAATTACTACATAGCGATTTTTTTATGCTCTATTTTTTGCATTTAAAAAAATATTGAGTATACTTATAGACAGATATTTTCTTACTTTTATCCTATTAGCATTATATTATGAATCCAACAACAACTGATGGAATGGAAACAGCGACATCATGGGCTAATACTATCGTTGATAACCCATATATTGCATGGGCTATAAAAATTGTATGATGAATAGCAGTGATGATCTTGTTTTTTATCTTTGCAAAAATTATCGCTACCCTTGTAAAAAAAGCAATGATGAGAAATGCTAATGATAATAATCGTGAAAGTACAAAAAAGATAGCAAATCTCATTTCTAGTGTGGTATTTTATATTATGCTGTTGGTTGCTGTCTTTGTCGGTTTTGATGTTATGGGAATAAATTTATGATTGCTCGTATGATGAGTATCTTTCTGATTATGATTGGCTTTCAAAGAATTACTAGGAAATATGTTTGCTGGAATCATGATTTTGTATACCAAAGAGTTTAGAATCTGAGATATTATCGAGATCAAGATGGATAAAACCTATTTTGGAAGAATTGAAGAGATTAGTATTAGATATACTGTTATCAGGACATTAGATCTCAGACAAGTTATTATCCCTAATATTACACTCATCACGGTTCCGATCAAGACATTTAGTTCAGAAGATTTGGTGAGATTGGATACGATCATTGGTATTCATTATAAATCTGATGTAGCAAAAGCTATCGAATTGGTCGTAGCAACGATCAATAGTTTTGATTTTGTAAAAGAAAAAACAAGTACAAAAGCATATGTACTGAACCTAGCAGATAGTGCAATTGAATTAAAATGTCTGTTCTTTTTTGATCCAAAATGCGGAATTGTAGGAGAAATGGCAATTTGAACCATCCAGGAAAAAATCTTTGAAGTATTTAATCAGCATGGAATAGAAATACCCTATAATCAGACAACAATTACCTTTGAAGATGAACAGAGCAAGAAAAAATTACAAACAGCATTCACACAGACCACTAATCCTAGTAGTTAATTTTATTTTACTAGATAGCAATCTCAATGCATACACTATGGGAAAATCTCCAACTCTATATGATACAGCAATTATCAAATAACGGACTTGTGATCGTAAAAAAAATTGTAATTGCAATTTTTGTCTTTGTATTAGTCTATCTCGTAATTAGAAGAGTAGTCGCATGGTCAAAGAAAAAAATAGAACAAAATAATTTAGGGAATCATAATGATATTCAAAAAGTGAGTAATCTCATTGCAAGTATTGTTTATAGTTTGCTGATGATATTCAATTTTTTGATTATGCTCCAAATTTTGGGGATTGATGTTGCAATTCTCATGTGAGGAATTGGGTTATGATTTGCATTTTCCTTAGAAAATATCATAGCAAATATGATTTCAGGACTAGTCATCATTAGTAATAAAAAATTTACTATTGGAGACCTGATAGAAATACAAGGATCGATCCAAATAGTTGGAGTCGTAGAAGATATCACCCTGAGATACACCGTGATAAAAACCTTTGATAGGAGGAGGACGATAATTCCTAATACAGAGTTAGCAAAAAGTCCATTTAAAACAATAAAATCTGAAAAATATATTAGGGGAGAGATGGAAATTTCTGTTCCTCGTCATGTACATCTTGACCAGGTAAAGCAATTACTTATTACCACAATAAATAAAAATGAAAATATTGTGAGAAAAGAATTTACGAGTGTAATTGTGAGTAAATTTGACCAAAAAGGAATCGTATTAAAAATATTTTTCTTGGTAGATCCAAAAATTTCATCAACAGGATTTTCTACGAAAACCGCATTGAGAAAAGCTATCCAAGAGATTTTTACAGTATATTGAATAAAAGTCCCATATTTTCATATGACACTGGATATAGAGTAAGTAATTGAGTGTGTATATATTTATAAAAATTTTTTACAAGTCCCCCTTTCTCTTGTAATTTTACCAATTTTCACTACATTTTGGAGTAAGAATATTTTTTTAGTTATCTTAGTTAATTTCTATGCTCCACCTCATCACCTGAACACTTCAACACTACAACACCGAAAAATATATCCAAAATGCTATGTTTGGTATCCAAGTAGAGTATCTCTGAAATATTTCTTGAAAAAAGTGAGAAAAAGATAATCAAGAACAAACATTTTTTCTCTATCCCTATTTGGACGATACCAGTAAAACGATAAAATATTTCGCCTTTGATACCCCAGAACAGAAAGTGATGTTCCAGTCTGCGCTCAAAATTTCAGGAGTTGGCCCTAAAACCGCATTTCAAATCGCTCATCTGGAATTAAGCACCTTGCAAGATGCAATCAAAAACCTTGACTACAAAGTCTTTGAAGCCATAAAATGAATCTGACCAAAATCTGCAAAAAAGATACTCTTTGAAATGAAAGGGAATATCAAAATAGAGGAATATCAGAAACTTGATATCAATGAGAAACTCTACAAACAAATCATTACTGCCCTCAAAGCCCTTGGCTATGATAAAGACCTTATTAGAGAAAAACTTGATAGCTACCCAGAAAAAATCACAAAAGAAAACAGAGATGAAGTTATTAGAAAGATTATAAAAGATATGTAAAAAAATGTCCTCTTTCCATTCCTCCCCCTGTATAAGACCTCTCCGCCTCTCGCTCCGTTTTGCGGGGTTCGGCATTTCTCCTCCGAGACCCCCCTTTAATCCCCCCTCCAAGGGGGGACCGAAGCAAAAAGGCTCCCCTTGGAGGGGAGCTCCCCGACTTGTCGGGGTGAGGGGTCTATATTATGAATAGGATGATGCATCTGTATAATTAATCATTCAACATTAACAATTAACCATCACCTCCCATGCACCACATAAAAACACTTCTCAAATATCTTGATATCTTCCTCGCCAACATCAGTATTTTTTTTATCAAGATCTACCAATACACCATCTCTCCTGACAAAGGGATCTTCTCATCCGTACTGAAATGAACAGTCTGTGCACATTATCCTCATTGTAGTGAATATAGCGTCAGAACGCTCAAAAGATACGGTTTTATCCATTGAATAGGAAAAGTTATGAACAGAATTACCAGTTGTACCCCATCCCATCATATAAAATATGACCCAGAATATTACAAAGTTGTATTTTTCTCATCAGCTCCAATCGGAGTCCCTTTTTTGGAAGAATTACATAATGATAAAAGATTTGATGTCGTGGGAGTAGTAACCAATCCTGACCAAAAATCAGGAAGAGGAATGCAACTCAAAGAAAATATTATCAAGACAGTGGGGAAAAAAATAGAAGCATCTTCTTCGCAAACAAATCCCCCTCAGTCCCCCTTTAACAAGGGGGAAGCTCACGAGGGAGTATCTCCCTTGATAAAGGGAGAAGTAAAAGAGGGATTTGATGATATTAAACCAAATCTCCTCATCCTTCACGGCTACAACAGTTCAGAAGAACATAATTTCTTCAAAAACCTCAAACAAAAAACAGAAAAACTCTGAATCAAAACCACAGTTCTCAATCTCCCAAACACTAATAATCCAAGCATTCCAGAGCAAACGCAATATGTACTGGACAACTACAGTTTTGATGAAAATACAATCATACTTGGGCATAGTTTGGGGAGTATTATTGGGTTGAATACTTTACAAAAACTTGATACCAAAATCAAACAATATATCGCTGTGGCAGGATTTCTCACTAATAATCTAACAATGGAGAGAGAATATTTCCAAAGTTTTGATTTTAATTTCAATCAAGAAAAAATCCTCTGAAATCTGCAAGAAGAATCAATCGTAATCTACGATCCCAAAGATAAAAACATTCCCATCACACAAGCCGATGCATTAGCAGATAAACCAAGAATTATTCTCCTTCATGGGAAGTATGATCATTCTAAAATGAAATACTATCCACGAGTAAAAGAACAGCTAGAAAATCTATGATATAATATTACTATTCCTGACTTACCAAATGCAGATAATCCTCAAATAAATGAGCGACTTGAAGAAATAGATAAATTACAACCAGATGAAAATACAATAATAATTGGACAATCAAGATGAGGTATGGCAATTCTTCGTTGGTTAGAAACAAGATGGAACTCCCAAAAAAGAAAGTCATAAGATAGGAGGATTTTATGATGAAAAATGATATAATTATGAAAAGATAAAAAAGAATTGCACTGATTTTGTTATGTTTCATTCAAAAGATGATCATGAAATAAGTTATGAAAATTGATTAGTAAATATAAAAAAACTTAATGCAAAACTATATACTTTTGAAGATAAAAATCATTTTGGAACAAATAAAAATTATTGATATAAGCCAACAACATTCCCTCAATTAGTAAACGAAGTATGCTATGAAGACCC
>PDOX01000075.1 GCA_002746475.1 candidate division SR1 bacterium | reverse complement strand
TCTAATATTTTTAAGCGTAATTTGTTGTCCTCCCATTCTTCCAGCATGAGGGTGACCTTTTTGTACTCTTCTTGGTTTTCTATTTCCTAATGATCCAATCTGTCTATGAAATTTTGAACCATGAGTTTTTGGACCTCCTTTTGCATGAAATCTTTTCATAACTCCTTGAAACCCTTTTCCAAGAGACATTCCTACAACAGAAACCACATCAGCATCTACAAACAAAAGATCAAGTTGTTTTCCTACTTGATTATCAGCAACAAATGTCTCATCAATATTTCTAAATTCTCCCAATTTTGTATATTTGATTTTTTGACCTTTTGCTTTATCAAGTTCTTTCTTTTCAACACCAACAATTGCAGCCATATATCCATCTTTTTCTTCTGTTTTATAGGCAACAATTTCTTGTTGAGGCAAGGTAACCAAAGTAACAGCAGTAAATTTTCCATCAAGCCATACTTTAGACATCTCTTTCTTTACTACA
The DNA here is from genome assembly GCA_002746475.1 of candidate division SR1 bacterium. Lineage (GTDB taxonomy): Bacteria > Patescibacteriota > Gracilibacteria > Absconditabacterales > Absconditicoccaceae > PDOX01. The sequence continues at coordinate 1,596 of PDOX01000075.1, read as the reverse complement.
AACAATCCTGCTTTATTCATCATTTATTTTTTTAAGACAAAAACCTAAAATACTTTCACATCAACCAAAACACCTACAGGAATAGACAAATTCTGCAAATATTCCATTGTTTTAGGACCAGTTTCTACAACATCAACCATTCTTGCATACGTCATTCTTTCAAATTGTTCTCTAGAATCTTTAAACTTAAAATTTGATTTCAAGACAGTATACACTTTTCTTCTTTTTGGTAGAGGAATAGGTCCTTTTATTTCAGCCCCAGACTTTACCAAAAGCCCTACAACTTTCGCAACAGAAGATTCTAACATTCTCACATCATAACTTCTGAGTTTAATTCTCAACTTAGGTTTCTGTTCAGACTTTTTTGAAGTCATATATTCACTTATTTACAAAGATAAATACAGAACAAGAAGAGAGCAAAGAAAGAAACTTCACTCTCCTCTATATTCTCATAATATTTCTTAATCTATTTTCTATTTTTTTGTAAGCTTTCTAATATACTAATTATTCAATAATTTTTGTAATTACTCCAGCTCCAACAGTTCTTCCTCCTTCTCTAATTGCGAATCTCAATCCTTCATCCATAGCAACAGGATAGATCAATTCTACATTGATTTTTGAGTTATCACCAGGCATAATCATTTCTGTTCCTGAAGGTAATTCAATATTTCCAGTAACGTCAGTAGTTCTTAAGAAGAATTGTGGTCTATATCCTGACATAAATGGAGTATGTCTTCCTCCTTCTGATTGTTTCAATACATACACTTCAGCTTCAAATTTTTTGTGAGCCGTAACTGTTCCTGGTTTACAAAGAACTTGTCCTCTTTCAATACTTTCTTTATCAACTCCTCTCAATAACAATCCAACATTCATCCCAGCTTCTGCTTTAGGGAATGGTTTGTGGAACATTTCTACTCCAGTAACTACAGTTTTCATAGCTTCTTTTCCTAATCCAACCAATTCAACTTCATCATTTACATTAATAACTCCTCTTTCAATTCTTCCTGTAGCAACAGTACCTCTACCTTTAATAGAGAATACATCTTCAACTGGCATCAAGAAGTCTTGATCAGTAGCTCTTTCTGGAACAGGAATATAAGTATCCAAAGCTTCTAATAATTCCCAAATAGGTTTTGAAGCAGTTTCATCTGTTGGGTTTTCAGTAGCTTTCAAAGCAGATCCTCTAATAATAGGAGCGTTGTCTCCATCAAATCCATTTTGAGTCAACAAATCTCTTACTTCTTCTTCTACAAGATCCAACATATCAGCATCATCTACCATATCACATTTATTCAAGAATACAACGATCTTTGGTACGTTTACTTGTTTAGCCAACAAGATATGTTCTCTTGTTTGAGGCATAGGCCCATCAGTTCCAGCAACTACCAAGATAGCCCCATCCATTTGTGCAGCACCAACAATCATGTTCTTAACATAATCGGCATGTCCTGGACAATCAATATGAGCATAGTGTCTTGTTTCAGTTTCATATTCTACGTGTCTTGTATTAATTGTAATACCTCTTGCTTTTTCTTCAGGAGCATTATCAATTTGATCATACGCAGTTGAGTTCGCCCAACCTTTTGTAGAAGCTAC
>PDOX01000044.1 GCA_002746475.1 candidate division SR1 bacterium | reverse complement strand
ACAGTATTTTTTTGTTTATTTAGATATATGATTTTTTACTTACCTACACTATAATATTATGCAAACCATAAAAACCTTTTCAAATCTTGGACTAGAAAGTTTCCTCGTAACCGTAGAGGCAGATAGTAGCAAAGCTCTTCCATGAATAGAAATTATCGGACTCCCTGATGCCAGTATCAAAGAAGCAAAAGAGAGAATTAGATCTACTTTTCGTAATATTTGACTCCAACTGCCCGTTAAGAGATTTATTCTTAATCTCGCTCCTTCTGATGTCAAGAAAATTGGAACAAGTTTTGATCTTCCTATGGCAGTAGCCCTGCTTTCACTCATCCAAGAAACTCCAAAAGTTTTTGATGAGATGCTATTTTTCGGCGAGCTTGGACTTGATGGAACGATTAAGAGAGTAAATGGAATTCTTCCTGCAGTAATCTCTGCTATCAAACAAGGCTATACTAAATTTTGTATTCCAGAAGAAAATAGTTATGAACTGGAATATATTCCAAATATTGAAGTCTATCCCCTAAAAAATTTCCAACAAATCGTTGACTTTGTAGACCAAGGAAAGATCCTCCCACAAATTATAGATCATCCTCCGATAGAGCAACTCGCTTCTAAACCTCATGCAATGGTAGATTTCGCAGATATCAAAGGGCATCTTGTAGCAAAAAGGGCAATGAGTATCGCGGCAGCAGGACAGCATAATGTCCTCATGATTGGTGCTCCCTGATGTGGAAAAACTATGCTGAGTAAAGCTTTGCAAGGGATTCTTCCTCCCCTATCATTCAAAGAAATGCTAGAGGTCAGTCAGATCTATTCAGTAGTAGGAAAATTAGACAAAGAAAATCCCCTTATTACCCATCGTCCGTTTAGACAGGTGCATCATACCGCTTCTAAGGTTGCTATTGTTGGTGGAGGGCAATATCTCAGACCCTGAGAAGTATCACTTGCACACAAATGAATTCTCTTTTTTGATGAACTCACTGAATTTCCGAGAGAAGTCCTTGAAGTGCTTAGGCAACCTATAGAAGACAAAACGATTGCAATTTCTCGTGCAAGTGGAACCGTGCAATATCCTGCAAATGTGATGTTTGTCGGAGCGATGAATCCATGTAAATGTGGATATCACAAAGATCCTGATATTACTTGTAAATGTTCCTTGGGAGAAATTCAACGCTATCAATCCAAAATTTCTGGTCCTTTGCTAGATAGAATTGATATGATTCTAGAAATCCCGAGACAAAATATAGACAAAATCCTTAATAAAGTAAAAATAGAATCCAGCGAACAACTCAGAGAAAAAGTTATTCAAGCACGAAAAATCCAGCAAGAAAGATTCAAAAATACAGAAATATTTTCTAATGCACACATGACAGCAAAACATATTGATGAATATATTACCCTTACCTCTCCAGTAAAAGATTTACTTACCAGAGCAGCAGACAAACTGAATCTCTCTGCAAGAGTTATTCATAGGAGTATCAAACTTGCCAGAACCATCGCAGATATGGATGGAAAAGAACATATTCAGTCTTCCCATATCGCAGAAGCTTTGCAATATAGGAGTAAAACGATGTTTGTACAAGGGTAGGATAAGTATATTTAAAAAAATATCTTAAAAAATTTGTAAATATTACATTTTTGTGTATACTTAAAAATACAATAAAAAAACAATATTTACTTTAATAAAAAGATAAACAAAAATGACCAATCAAGAATTAATGAAAACACACAATCAAATGATTAGATTTTGTGGAGATACAATGAAGAAACTTGAAAGTGATGTAAAGAGAGTGAAATTTATTCTCAATAAGTTAGAAAAATTTAACCCAGATGATGAAAAATCTCTTACCATGGACGAAGAATTAAAACCAATTAATACCGATATTCAAAGTTATGAAGAAGGAAATATTCAAGTAATAGAATGAATTTTTGATGGATATTTTATGGTTGGTCCAGAGATGAAAAAATACCCTGTTCCGATGAATTATTCTAGTAAAACAAAACTTGTTGCAGGAGATAAATTAAAATTAAAAATTTTAGAAGATGGAAAATTTATTTATAAACTTATTCACCCTGTAGAAAGAAAATATCTCAAAGGAACACTATCATTAGATGAAGAAGGGAAAAGTATCGTGGTAGCTGATGAATGAGGAGTATTTTTTGTTAACCAGGCAGCAGTAAATTTCTTCAAAGGAAATCCAGGAGATAAAGTATATATTCTTGCAAATGAAAAGGAAGAATATGACTATGCTGCAATAGAAGCAATTGTAAAAGAATAATAGAAAAGAATAAAATACCTATATTTTAAAACATTTTCTTATGGGTTAAGTTTAGTTTTTAGTGTTGAAAGATATTCTTTTAACTGTTCTATTTCTACTTTTTTTTCTTTAATTTTTTGCATATCTCCAAGGGGGAGGATACGTCCAAGGAGAATTTTTTTTCTCTGAATTTCATCTTCAATTTCTGCGATATGTTTAGAGATTTCTTCTATTGTTTCTTTTTTTGTTTGTTTATTTTCAACTTTTTTTATCCCCAAACGAATATCAATAATATGTTCCCATAAGTAATCATCAGAACAAATTTCTTTTTGTTCTCATATTTCTAATTCCCTAATAGGGAGCATTCCCATAAAAACAGGTTTATATTCCACAAGAAAATTATGCATATCAGGACCACATTGAATATTTACATCAATTAATTCATGTTTCATATAACCATTTTGTAATTTTAGCTCTTGTATCTTTGTAATGAGATCATTAAAAATATTTGCCTTATATTCAGGTACTTCTATGATAATTGGATCAAGAACAAGTGTGCTATAATCAAAATATTGCCTAATGGAATAACATAAAAGAGGAAGGTAATCTTCTAAGTACTGGAGTAAAAATATTAAACAATAACTCATAATATCAGAGCTATACTGAGAAGAATAGATTTTTTGAATTTCAACATAATGATCAAAATATTCTATAATATAACGTTCTAAGAGTTCTAATCATTCAAGATATTTATCAGTCTTTCTATGTTCATTGATACGATATATAAGTTCATTTGTTTGTTTAATAATCCATAGATCAAAAGGAGTAAATTTGGAAATATTTTTATTAAGTTTTTGAGAGAGATCTTTATCAAATCAGTGTATTTGTGTTTTAGGTATAGTATGGAAACTTAATCTACACATATTCCAAATTTTTTGAATCATTCTTTCAATATAGGGTACAGGACTTGTAATATTTTCTTTGTTTTGTTGTGCCTTAAGAAATAGTATTCTAATACTATCAGGACCATATTGTTTTTGTATAGTTTGTAGTTGGCTATAAAGAATTTTTGAATTTTTGAAGGTGTATGGAACTCATTTTTCATCACACAAAGTATCAAAAAATATAGGAGAATAATGAGAATTTTGAGATATATATTTTAGTAAAGATACTTGTGATTTTTGACTATTATCAAAACATATAATGGAAGATGTAGTACGGGAAAGTATTGAATGATATAGCGAAGTCATCAAAAAGTCTTTATGAAAATAGTGGGTAGTCTGTAAAAAATATTCTTCTTCTTGATTGATAACCTTATTCCACAAGACATGGTAATTTCAGTCCTTTTGTATAGTAAGATACGGAATTTTATTTAATAGATCACTTAAAGTATCTGTATGAAGGTCAGTAATGAGCGTGTTTAATATGTTTTTTATTACAAGAACATCTTTTTTTTGTATGCTAGGATAATGGTAATAGTATTCTAGATATTTTTCATATTTTTTCTTTTTCCCTTGATCACTTGCACTTGGAGAGAAAAGTAATGTTATATAATCTTCTAGACGAAAGGAAGATCTCATTCTTCATTCTAACAAAAGGTGAATGATCATGAGAAACAAAACAAGAGAAGGAGAACTTTTTTCTTTCGCTAGGAAATCTTTCTCAGAAAAAATATAACTTTCCCCTTCTTTATTATTGAGAATAGGCAAGAGTCATCATACTTTTGCATAACTTGAAATAGGAGTAATATCTGCTTCTATTGTTGAATTAGAAAAAAAATATTGTTTTTTATTTAATGTAATAAGCGGAGTATTTGTGTATCTATTGTAATAAATAGGTTTTGGTACCGATCATATCTTAGAAAGATTTCAAATATCCGAAAGATATTTTATAATATTATCTTTGAATTCATTAACATTTTTTCAAGCAAAACGTCCACAAATTTTGGTAAAATTTCCAGTATTGCTGATACTATATTGATCAGTAGACAAATGATATTTTAGAGCAAGAGTAAGTCCATAATTATCATGTCCAGGGTTGATTGCTTTTGCTCATTGTCCCTCAATCATACTAATATTTTCATCAGTAATAATTGGAATCTTTTTATTAATGATAGGAATAATTACATTTCTTCCCAAATGTTTTTTGTATCTCCTATCTTTTGGATTTACTGCAATAGCAACAGTAGAAAAAAAAGTATACGGACAATCCCAGTATGTTGGAATTGCATCACCCTTCCCATCAACAAAAAATTTAATTTCATATTGAGGAACTTTTTGTTCTTGTATGTAGTAATCTTTACTATTTAATTCTCTTGATAATTGAGTATCTCGTGGAATGTTTTTTTGCTGGATACTGATATGATTTTGGATATCAACAAAAAGTTCACGTGTTTTCAAAAAAGTATGCTCATCTAGACTATTGTATTCTTCATTATTATAAGGAATAAAAGACTGAATAATTTTATTTTTATTTTGTTTTTGTTGTTTGTTGATCTTCTCTGTATGAATTGTTTGATGTCAGAGGTTTTTATAAATAGTGAGAGAAAAATCCCATAAAAAGATATCTTTATACGTGTTTTTTGTTTTTTTTCCTAAAAATCTACGAAAAGTATCTTGTAAAAATAATTGGTATAATTGTCCGACGTGAATACTCTCTGCAAGAGAAATTGGAGAAAATAGAAAGTATGGAGAATTGTCTATATCTATATCAACATTTGTAGTATTTTTACTATAATTTACAAAATCTGAATTAGTGGGTAAATGATAACGATATTTTTTTTTCCAAAAAGCAGTCATATTATTTTTGTTAGTTGATATAATCTTTTTTAATTTTATATTTATGTTTTTTTGATGTGTATAGTCTTTCGTTATGCACTAATTTTATATAATTTATACATAGAAAACATCAATGCAGAAAAGACAATAATAGCAATAAGATTATCAATAGGTCCTGTTTTTACTTTTTCTACATTACCAATTTGTATTTTTTGTCCACCTTTACATACAGCTTGGATAGCGTAATAGGCATATTTTTCTTCTGGAGCATTAATATCAAATGGATATTCAAATTTTGTATCTTTTGTTTCTCATATTTTATCCATATCTGCAATTGTTGTTTTACTATCTGCTGTATCAGATCTGTAAATTTCATATTTTTCAACGTGTTTTGCAGCAGTCCATGTAAGATAATTTTTATTTTCAATTCTCTTGGTCGTAATATGGATGTTCCCTACAGTACACGTATTACTTCATCAGAAAGTATATTCAATGATATTAGAAGGATTACCATCAGGAACTTCCTCGTCATTGAGTGGAGTAATTAGAAAGAAATAAGTTAATTTTGGATCTATTTTTTCAACATTAACCTTAGTAGAATCAACAATAATATTTTGCTTTAATGTTGTTTTTTCTAATCCATATGAAACTTTAAATTTTTTTGCATCTCCTATATTTTCCCAAGAAATATTGATTTTGCTTCCATCAACAGAATCTGGATTAATGATAACATCTCCAATCCTATTAAGATTCACTATTTCTTCTTCTGTTTTTTTTGTGACTTCTCATGTAAGTAAGTCGTTATTTTTTTCATTAAAGGAATCATGTGTTCCAGTAAGTCAAGTAGTGACTTCATTTACTGTAATTACGGTATTTTTATCAAAAATTTTTTCTTCTCATTTATCTATGACCATAAATTTTAACTTTATTTTCCCAGCTTTTTGTGCGAGAAATGATTTCTTAAATTCTCCAACAGCGATATTGTCCATACTAGGTCTTTTCTTTTCATTAAGTATAATTTTTGCATCTTTAATATCATCTCTTGTTTTTAAGGTAATTGTTATTTTGCTTGCTTTTTCTACAGTAGTTCAGGGATCTATGATAACTTCTTTGATAGCAGGAATTGTTTTATTTTTATCTACCTTAAAATGTATACGAGCTGATTTTCCGATTAAATTATTGTTGATATCAAAAGCTTTGATCTCTAAGTTGTTATCTCCGGTTTTACTTAAAGAAACTTTACTAGAAAAATCTCCATTGGTATCAGATTCTGTGCTCGCTACCTTTTGTCCATTGAGAAAGATTTGTACAGGAGTATTTGGTAAGTCAATACTTGAACCTATAATATCTACAGTATCTCACAATTCAACTCAATCATTTGTAGGAGAGATGATATCAATATTTTTAATTTCATTTGTCTTTTTATCTTTTACTACAATGGTTGTTTGACTATTTATACTATCATCTATAATTGATTCTACTACGAGAGTATACGTTCCTGCCTTCATTATTTTAAACCCTTTTGAAAATAATTTTTTACCTTGATCTGTAGGTTCAAAGTTGTAGGTTCCACCACCAGGCAATATCACTTGATCACCAGAGATGCCACCATCCACTCTAATGAACACCATATCTTTATAATCAGAAACAACATTCCCATCTTTCACGGCACTAATTTCCATATCAACAGCTTCATTGACCGATAACGTTTTAGGAACAGTGACCAAAAACCCATCAATATCTGTTGCAAAGACTCAATTTGTTATACCAAAAAATCCAATAACAACAAAATAAAATATGAAACTTAAGATCTTTTTTTTCATCACTAGAGTTGTAAATAAATAATAAAATGTTGTATTTGATAGTTTTTTGTTTTTCTTATCCGTGGGTAGTTGTAGTATTTAAATTTCCAATTTTTAAATTTTTTGTTTTCTTTTTATTTGTGCTTATAATAGTATTCACAATAAGATTACGATACTCCCCGTCAAATGGCACATCAATAATACTTTCTTTACAATTGATGGTTTTGATATTATTGATAATAATCTTTGTTTCTCATGGAGTTTGCGTATTGATATGCATACTATTTTGGTATTCAGCTTTTCCCCAGTCTATTATAATATCGTCATTATGAATAATATGAGTAGTAATGGTATCGACTTGTAAATCAAGTGTATCAGAGCAAAATATCTCAAGATGATTATTTTGGGTCTTATAGGCCATATCCCAGTTGTTTTTTTTAATTGTAGTGTAGTCTTCTAGAGATAAGATGCTAGCTTGTAATAATTCAGTATTTTTAAAAAGATATACAAGTCCAAAAGATAAGAATATGCTTAATATTATCAGAAATATGTTATTTAATATTTTAAATTTTGACATTATTTAATTTATTCTCTATATAAAATATATGCCAGATAATAATAACTAGAAGTGAGCATATAGATTTAAGATAAAAAAACAACAGAAAAATATAAATAAAAATTATTTTAACAAAAATACTCTTGAAAATACATGGTAAATAAATATGATACAGAGCGCACATAGAAAATATGGCGGATGTAGCTCAGTTGGTAGAGCAGAGGGTTGTGGTTCCTCGTGTCGCGGGTTCGATCCCCGTCGTTCGCCCCATTTTTTTGGTGGGTTAGTAGCTCAGTTGGTAGAGCAACGGACTCTTAATCCGCAGGTCCAGGGTTCGAATCCCTGCTAACCCAAAGTAAGAGATTTATTACATCAAAAACGATGTAAATCAGCATAAAAACTAGGTAATTGTGGTGTTGTGAATACCACTTTTTTTGAATAGAGAAAGTTGAGTATTAGAAATAATTGTATTTTACAGTTGTTAGTTATAAGATCTTTTGGTAAGGGGTGTTTTGTTTCTTGTGATCATCGATATACTAATAAAATATAGTAATAAAATTCAAGAATTACTTGACATTCATTTTTGTTTTATTACATTTAAGACAATCACTATACATTATTTGTAGTGTAATTTATCTATCTAAAAGTTCATAATTATGACATTTTCTGTTAAAATGGATGATAAAAAAATACATGTAGATTTGGAGTGTACAAATTTAAAAGATACTTTAATCTATTGTAAGCCAAAAGAAAGACTTGTTTTAATGAGAAAATTTTGATTAGATGGAAATAAAGGAATTCCTCTCCAGAGAATTGGTAAGGAATATAATCTAACCAGAGAAAGAATTAGACAGATAGAATCCCAAGCATTAATGAGATTTAGAAGATTAATTGTTGGGAATACAACATATATGGAAGTATTAGATGAAGCAAAAAAAATATTAGAGCAAAATTGATGATTTTTGGAGGAGAACTTATTGATATCTAAATTGGTAAATAAAAATTTATTTAAATTTAATAAGCAAGAATTATTGTTGATTTTGGTATCAGATTTTGATATTCTTTATTTAAAGAGAAATAGATTGATTGATAAGTCTTTCTATCTTGATAATTTATATGAGGACATTTTGACAAGGATTGCTCTTACTGTTGAAGAATATTTTATTAAGAGAGGAGAGAGTCAGGAAACCAATGAATTTATTTCATATATAAAAGGTATTTTTTCAAAAGAATATAGTGATATTTCATTTTTAAGTAGGGATGACTTTTATATAAACTTATTTAATTCATTGAGAGCTGTTGTTTCTTTTGATGGTAGAATATGACTTTTGTCTTTTAGTGATGTAAATCCAAGAACAATAAAATTGAAACTTGTGCATATCTTGAGAAAAATGAAAAAACCTCTTCATTATCAAGATATCCCGGAAAGAATTATGAAAATTTTTCCTGGTAAGAATATAAAAGTAAATACGGTTCACAATGAACTTGTAAAGAACGGTGATATTTTTGTAAATATGTGATTGGGATTATATGGATTGAAAGAATGGTGATTTGAATGAGGATTAGTAAAGGATATCATCCAAAGAATTATGGAAAGGAATAATAGACCAATGTGAGTCAAAGAACTTGAAAAAGAGGTGTTAAAAGAAAAAATGGTAAGTCATAATACAGTAATGATTAACCTGCAAAAGCACAAGGATATCTTTGAAAGAGTTGATAAAGGAGTATATAAATTAAGAAAATAATAACGATTATATTTTGATATAATATCCATTAAAAACTTTCATTCTGTTAGAATGGAAGTTTTTTATAACTTTCCTTTTCTTCTTGCAAATATTTTGCTAATAGCTATTATAATATGTACATATTTAATTTTATGAAAAAACGAAATTTATGACAGAAAATAATATACCAACTATCTCGAAAGCCTTGATTTTTGATAGTGTGTATGACCCCTATAAATGAGTGGTGATTTACGTGAAAGTAGTGAGCGGATCTTTTAGTATAGGGAAAAATTTGTATTTGATCCATTCGGATACGAATATTATGCCGACAGAATTAGGATATTTCAATCCTGACTATCACAAAGATAAAAACTTGAATCAAGGACAGATTGGATACATCGTGACAGGACTGAAATCGGTGCGTGATGCCCAAATTTGAGATACCGTGATCATGATGGATAAAAATAAAACTGAAGATCCAACAGTATTGCAACAGTACATTATTCCTGGATTTAAGAAAACCAAGCCCTTTATCTATGCTGGGATTTTTCCCTTGGAAACGACAGAATATGATAAACTCAAGGAATCATTAGCGAAATTATCGCTGAATGATAGTGCGATAGAATACGATATGGAAGACTCTAAAGCCTTGGGGTTAGGTTTTAGATGTGGGTTTTTGGGGATGTTGCATATGGATATTATTAAGGAAAGATTATCCAGAGAATATAATCTTGAAACGATTTTTACAACTCCGACAGTTGTGTATCTCGTGAAATCTAAACAACTCAATCTTGAAACCATAAAATCATGACAGAATATCAAGGAACTGTTGAAAACTGGCTATTTTGCTCATGTGTTGAAACATGAGTTATCAGCAGAGGAGTACAAAACCCTTGCTCCCTTGTTGCAAGATACAGAAAACGATATCCTGTCTGAAACCGAATTACTGATCAAAGAAAAATATGAAGAAGTGTTAAAACCACGAATGCTGGTGAGATCAGGATCAGACATGATTGCGCAAGGGATGGTAGAGACGATTATGGAGCCGTTTTCTGAGATAGAAGTGGTGTGACCCAACGAGTTTGCAGGAGAAATTATGGGACTCTGTCAAGAATACAGAGGAACGATGGTGAATATGGATTATCTCGACCAAAATAGAGTGGTGTGGAAATATCTCATGCCCATGGGGGAGGTGATCGTAGATTTTTATGATAAACTCAAATCTAAGACCAAAGGATATGCGACCATGAACTATGAATTCAAAAAATATGCACCTTCAGATTTGGTGAAACTGGATGTGTTTGTAAATAATGAGGTGATAGAAGCGTTGAGTTGGATTATCCACAAAGATAAGTCGTATTATTTTGGGAGAGAAATCGTGAAGAGACTGAAAACCTTGATCCCAAAACATCTCTTTGCTATCCCTATCCAAGCGGGAATTGGAAATAAAATGATTGCCAGAGAAAATATTTCCGCGATGAGAAAGG